>DJEH01000050.1 GCA_002431845.1 Prevotellaceae bacterium UBA5903
GTGGTTTGTAACACCGACTCTAAGGCACTTTCCGACTCTCCTGTACCCGTTCGTTTGCAATTGGGAAAAGAGGGACTTGGTGCAGGCAACCGCCCAGAACGTGCGCGGCAAGCGGCTGAAGAGAGCATTGAACAAATACATGAGATGCTTAACGATGGCACCAAAATGGTGTTTATCACAGCTGGTATGGGTGGTGGTACAGGTACGGGTGCTGCTCCTGTTATTGCTCACGAGGCAAAGTCAATGGGCATATTAACCGTGGGTATTGTAACTATTCCTTTCCGCTTTGAGGGCAACAAGAAGATTGACCAAGCACTCGATGGTGTGGAGGAAATATCAAAGCATGTTGATGCGCTATTGGTTATCAATAATGAGCGTCTGCGCGAGATATATCCTGAATTGAATGTGCTTTCTGCATTCGATAAGGCTGATAACACATTGAGCGTGGCAGCGCGTTCGATTGCCGAAATCATCACAATGCACGGTATCATTAACCTTGACTTCCGCGATGTGTGCACCGTGTTGAAGGATGGTGGCGTGGCTATTATGTCTACGGGGTATGGCGAGGGCGAAAATCGTGTGAGCAAAGCCATTGAGGGTGCTCTTCACTCGCCATTACTCAACAACAACGACATTTTCAACTCTAAGAAAGTGCTACTTTCTATCTCGTTTTGCGCCGAAAAAGAAGGCGACAGCTTGATGATGGAAGAGATGAATGAGGTGCACGAGTTCATGTCTAAGTTCCACAATGATGTAGAGACAAAGTGGGGACTTTCTACCGATCCATCTCTTGGCAAACAAGTAAAGATTACCATTCTTGCCACAGGCTTTGGTTTGAAGAATGTGCCTGGACTCAAAAGCAAACTTGATGCTGAAGAGGAGGCACATCGCCAAAATGAAATTGAAGAAAATGAGGAGAAAGAGGAGCGCCGTGAAAATTTTTATGGTGGCGACAAAAAGAGTACTTTCCACCGTCGTCCACGCTTCTTCTTGTTTGGACTTGATGACCTTGACAACGAAGAAATCATATCGCTTGTTGAGCTAACACCAACCTTTAAGCGTTCAAAAGAGGCTTTGGCAGACATTAAGAGCAAGTCGTATAACAACATAGCTATTGAGCCTGAAAGTGCTGACACACCAACTCCTGAAACGGCAGGTTCTGTTATATCGTTTTCATAAATAGCAGGCAGAATAGACTCTCAGAAGGGGCTAAAGGATAAGGCATAGTAGCTGAAGTTCAATGCAAAGAAACATTTATGGCAGAAGATGACTTAATACAAATTGCAGACGCCAAAACATCGTATATTATCAAGGTGATTGGTGTGGGAGGCGGTGGTGGTAACGCTGTTGCCCAGATGTATCGTGATGGTATAAGCAATGTAAGTTACCTTGTTGCCAACACTGATAGAAAGGCACTCGAAGATAACCCAGTACCCGAGCATTTGCAAATTGGACCAGGACTTGGTGCTGGTGGAAGCCCTGAAAAGGGACGCGAATTGGCAGAAGCCGACGTTGATGAAATAGCTCAGGTGTTTGACCAAGACACGCAGATGGTGTTTATTACAGCAGGTATGGGGGGTGGTACAGGAACTGGTGCGTCGCCAATCTTTGCACGCGAAGCCCGCAAGAGAGGCATTCTTACTATTGGCATTGTTACTATACCGTTCCTATTTGAACGTGAGGTGCGTATCGATAAAGCGCTTGATGGACTTGAGATGCTACAAAAGGAGGTAGATGCCATGTTGGTTATTAACAACCAACGTTTGTGCGACATTTACTCCGACTTAAGCGTTATCAATGCTTTTAAACGTGCCGACGAAACACTATCTACTGCCGTTAGGTCTATCACCGAAATCATTTATATGCATGGGCGCGTTACCCTCGATTTTGAGGATGTATGTACCACATTGCGCAATGGTGGAGTAGCAGTTATGTCGTCGGGATTTGCCGAAGGCGATAATCGCGTAACAAATGCTATCAATCAAGCACTCAATTCGCCTTTGCTCAACAACAACGATGTGTTTAAGGCTACCCATATATTGCTCTCTATCACCATGAACGACGATCCTCAGTACGTATTACGCACAGAGGAACTCAATGAGGTTACGGCTTTTATGGATGCTTTTAACCCCGATGTGCAAACCAAATGGGGCTTAACTATAGATAAGTCGTTGGGCAAGAAAATTAAGATTACAATTGTTGCTTCGGGCTTTGGCATTTATGGTCCTAAACCCTCTACTGACGATAAAGAGGATGAGGCAGAAATTGTAGATCCGCAGATTGAAAACCGCCGCAAGGTGTTCTATACAGACTATCGTTCAAAGCAACGCTATCGCCGTAAACCGCTTTTCTACCTCTTTAGTGAAGACGATTTGTGCAACGAAGAGGTTTTGCAAATGGTCGAAGATACACCTACACTAAAGCGCACTAATGAAACGATTGAACAGCTAAAAAGGCTTTCGGAGAATTAGAGATAAATTCAAGGAGATTCTATATACAACATATTTAGAACCGCCCAA
>DJEH01000117.1:0-4182 GCA_002431845.1 Prevotellaceae bacterium UBA5903
CTTCGCATTCCACTCCTTTCAGTGTGGCACTCGAAGCATCGGTTATCTTTACACGCACGTATTCGCCTGGATGATGCGTTCCACGGTCAAACACTACCACCTTGTTTTGCTCTGTACGCCCAAAAAGTTGTTCGCGCGAACGCTTGCTTACTCCTTCTACAAGAATTTCATATTCTTTACCAATACACTTTTGGTTACTTGCAGCACTCAACTCATTCTGAAGGGCAATGAGCTCTTCAAGGCGTTGTATTTTAGTTTCTTCGGGCACATCGTCTGGAAGATGCTTTGAGGCGTATGTACCAGGACGCTCGCTATACTTAAACATAAAAGCAGAGTCATATCCACATTCTCTCATTAATGAGAGCGAAAGTTGATGGTCTTCTTCTGTCTCCGAACAATAGCCAACAAATATATCAGTGCTCAATCCACAGTCGGGAATGATACGACGAATAGCAGCCACACGGTCTAAATACCACTCGCGTGTATATTTGCGATTCATTAGTTTAAGTATGCGATTGCTACCACTTTGTACTGGCAAATGGATGTGTTTGCATACATTGGGTTCTTCGGCAATTACGTGCAATGTTTCGTCGCTCATATCTTTTGGATGGCTCGTTGAGAAACGGATGCGCATGCCTGGAATTGCCTGTGCTACAATGCGGAGCAACTGAGGGAAAAGTATTTTTGTGCCATCCTCTTTGTTCCAACAATATGAATTAACGTTTTGTCCAAGTAAAGTAACCTCTTTGTACCCACGACTTTCAAGGTCGCGCACCTCACGCAAGATGCTCTCAACATCGCGCGAACGCTCACGTCCACGAGTATAAGGCACAATGCAATAGTGACAAAAGTTGTTGCAACCACGCATAATGCTTACAAACCCCGAGATACGGCTACCGCAATAACGCTCTGGCACAATGTCGCGATAGGTTTCGGTAAGACTCAGTTCTATATCCATAGTCTTATGTCCGGTTTCAGCTTGTGCAATAAGGTCTGGCAAGGAAAGATAAGCATCAGGTCCTGCCACGAGGTCGGCCCCATGCTCATTAAGTAAACCATCCTTTACACGCTCTGCCATACATCCCAACACGCCAATAATGATATGTTTACCTTTACGACGCATTGCGTTCAATGCCTCAAGGCGATGTATAATTTTTTGCTCAGCATTGTCGCGCACAGAGCATGTATTTAAGAACACTGCATCTGCTTGATCAAGTGAGTCGCAAGGTTCATAACCAGCCATTTTCATAACTGATGCTACAACCTCACTATCAGCCACATTCATTTGGCAGCCGTATGTTTCGATATATAGATGTTTCATTTGTTTTTTTAAAAAGTATTATGTTGCTTATTTCCTACCAAAGTCGGCAGGTATTTCCCCCCATTTAGCAGTTTCCCATTTTAACAAAGGAATGCTGCTTATGTCGTTTGCTTTAAGCCAATTCTCAGCGCGTTCAATGAGGTTGTATGCCTCTTGCGTACGTTGGTTGCGTGGCAACGTTGTTTTGCATTGCTTTCTTTTTACCCAAGCCAAGGCATTGCGGCTGTCTGAATATACCGTCAGTACTTGTCCGCGCTGTTTAAGCAACGCAAGTGCATGCACTATAGCCAAGAACTCGCCTATATTATTTGTACCGTAGAGTGGTCCTTTATGAAATATTTGTTGTCCTGTTGCCAAATGCACACATCGATACTCCATCGGCCCTGGGTTGCCAGAACAAGCTGCATCTACAGCCAATGCGTTTGCCATCACCTCTGGTGGGAGTGGCAACACCGTGTCGTTACGATAATCGGGGGGCGGAGGCGGACAGCCATTTTGCTCTTTATAAACAGGCTTAGGGGCAATATTTTCTTGCAACGTAAGTGCCGCTTTAGGCATCGTATTTTTGCCTTGCTGCTCACTTATAGCCTCAGCTACAGCTTGCGCCACTACATTCTGCTTGTAAATGTCACAAGCCTCTTTAATGTTTTTACACGCTTTATACTGAGCACCCACAACGCCTTCCACCTGCTCTCGGCATGTTTCCCAAGTATCGTATATACCAGGCTCTTTGCCTTTCCACACCACGTAGTACTTATTATTTGTTGCCATAGTCTGTAATAGAGAGCATTTAGCCCAAGTGTAGCCACACAATTATACACTGAGTGGCTACACTTGCTTATTTTATATGCTTCAAAAACTTCATAAGTAGGTGTCCAAAATTAATTTTGAATACCTTTCTTACCATGCTTTACATACGCTCTGGCATTTCAATGCCTAACAAGCCCATGCCCAAGCGAACAACTTTGGCAACATTCTTTGATAGTACCAAACGGAATATTTGCTTGTTCTTGTCCTCTTCACGAAGGATGCTAAAGTCGTGGTAGAATTGGTTGTACTCCTTAACTAACTCGTAGCAATAGTTTGCCACAGCTGCAGGTTGATATTCAGTACCAGCTTGGCGCACAACTGCTGCAAAGTCTGCTATATGCTGAATGATTTCTTCCTCCTTGGTCGAGATTTCAACATTTGTAGGCAAGGTTTCTGGAATATGGATGTTTGCATCGTTTGCCTTACGCAATATAGAGCGAATACGAGCATAAGTGTATTGGATAAATGGGCCCGTGTTGCCATTAAAGTCAATGCTCTCTTCGGGGTTGAAGAGCATATTCTTACGTGCATCAACCTTGAGCAAGAAATACTTCAACGCACCTAAGCCCACAATGCGAGCCACTTCGTTTTTCTCTTCTTCGCTCATGTCGGTGTTTTTCTTTGCCTCGTCCATGGTTTGACGTGCCTGTGCTATCATGCCTTCAATCAAGTCGTCGGCATCAACCACCGTACCCTCACGACTCTTCATCTTACCATTAGGCAGTTCCACCATACCATATGAGAAGTGTACAAGACTCTTGCCCCACTCAAAGCCAAGACGATCGAGTAAGATAGAAAGTACTTGGAAGTGATAGTTCTGCTCATTGCCCACCACATAAATCATCTTGTTGATTGGGAAATCCTGGAAGCGCAATTTAGCTGTACCTATATCTTGCGTCATATACACGCTTGTGCCATCAGCACGAAGCAACAACTTCTCGTCTAATCCGTCCTTGGTAAGGTCTGCCCAAACAGAACCATCCTCTTTACGGAAAAATAAGCCCTTTTCGAGTCCCTCTTCTACCGCTTTCTTACCTACAAGATAAGTATCGCTCTCATAGTATATTTTGTCAAAGCTAACACCAAGAGCCTTGTAAGTCTCGTCAAATCCAGCATATACCCATTCGTTCATCTTGCGCCACAAAGCTCTCACCTCAGGGTCGCCAGCCTCCCACTTCACGAGCATTTCATGAGCCTCTTTAATGAGTGGTGCCTCTTTCTCTGCCTTTTCTTTAGCAGCCTCAGCCTCCATGCCTTGAGCCTCGTAGGTAGCTTGCAATTCTTTTACCTCAGCGCGATAGTGCTTGTCAAAAGCTACGTAGTAGTCACCAATTAAATGGTCGCCCTTCTTGCCCGACGACTGTGGTGTTTCGCCATTACCATACTTGAGCCATGCAAGCATAGACTTACATATATGAATACCGCGGTCATTAACTATATTGGTCTTTACCACACGATTGCCGTTAGCTTCGACCACACTAGCAAGAGCCCAGCCAAGCAAGTTGTTGCGTACATGTCCCAAATGGAGGGGTTTGTTGGTATTGGGCGATGAGTATTCAATCATTACCAACGGACTGTTCTCTGTTGGCGCTGTAATGCCATACTTAGCATCGTCATTAATATTGTTTAGCAACTCTATCCATTGTGCAGGAGCCACAACCAAGTTGAGGAAGCCCTTTACTACGTTAAACGATTGGATAAGTTGTGTATTATCCTTTATCCATTGTCCTATTTCTGTAGCAGTTTCTTCTGGTTTCTTATGCGAAATGCGCAATAAGCCAAACACCACAAGCGTAAGGTGTCCCTCAAACTCTTTTTTTGTTTTCTGCAACACAACCTGTTCGGGTGTGATGTCTTGCCCATAGAGAGCCTTTATAGCACTCTTTACGGCATCGGTAAGTTGGTTTTCTATCTTCATGTGTGTATTTTATTTCTGCAGTATATGAGCATGGTTGCATTGCATGCTTCATTGAGTTACTATTAAGTAGGTATTCAAAATTAATTTATATAATCATGTTCTACATTAATTGATATGCCTTAGCACATTGTTT
>DJEH01000117.1:4300-6585 GCA_002431845.1 Prevotellaceae bacterium UBA5903
ATTCATATCAATTAATTTTGAACACCTACTTAACTCAGAGTGCAAAGATAGTGCTATTTTTGCAGTTAGCTTATAGCTATTTTCATGTTTCTTAGCTTGTAGTGCATGCTTATTGGCTTACTTCACAAAATTTCCTTAATTTTGCATTGTCTTAGGACAAGACTTGTTAGTAGATTATATATAAACACATCATAAATGGAAGAAAAGAAATTCAAGCGTACGCTTGTAACAGCAGCACTGCCATACGCCAATGGAGGAGTGCACATTGGGCACTTAGCAGGTGTATATGTTCCTGCCGATATCTACGTGCGTTATTTGCGTCTTAAAAAGCGCGACGTGCTATTTATTTGCGGTTCCGACGAGCATGGTGTTCCTGTTACCATTCGTGCCCGTAAAGAGGGATGCACACCCCAACAAGTGGTAGACCGCTACAACAAAATAATCAAGGATTCGTTTAAGGAATTTGGCATCTCGTTCGACGACTTTGGTCGCACCACCTCTGAGATACACAAGAAAACGGCCTCCGACTTTTTCCGTACGCTCTACGATAAAGGCGAATTTATTGAGAAAGAGAGTGAGCAATACTACGACGAGGAAGCTCACACTTTCCTTGCCGACCGCTACATAACAGGCGAGTGCCCACACTGCCATGCAGAGGGTGCTTATGGCGACCAATGCGAAAAATGCGGCACAGCCCTTTCGCCCACAGAACTCATCAACCCCAAGAGCATGGTAAGTGGTTCAAAGCCCGTTTTACGCAAAACCAAACATTGGTACTTACCGCTCGACAAGCACCAACAATGGCTTGAACCATGGATTACGGAGCAACACAAAGAGTGGCGCCCCAACGTGATGGGCCAATGCAAAAGTTGGTTCGACATGGGGCTAAAGCCTCGCGCTGTGAGCCGCGACCTTGATTGGGGTATTCCTGTACCCGTCGAAGGTGCCGAAGGCAAGGTGCTCTACGTATGGTTCGATGCGCCAATTGGCTACATCTCTAACACCAAAGAAATTTGCCCTAATGATTGGGAAAAATGGTGGAAAGACCCCGAAACACGCCTCATCCACTTTATTGGTAAAGACAACATTGTGTTCCACTGCATTGTGTTCCCCGCTATGCTTAAAGCCGAGGGTTCGTACATCTTGCCCGACAATGTACCTGCCAATGAGTTCTTAAACCTTGAGGATGACAAGATTTCTACCTCACGCAATTGGGCGGTTTGGCTTGATGAATACTTGCGCGACCTTCCTGGCAAACAAGACGTGTTGCGCTATGTGCTAACGGCCAATGCTCCCGAAACAAAGGACAACAACTTTACGTGGAAAGACTACCAAGCACGCAACAACAACGAGTTGGTTGCTGTTTACGGCAACTTCGTTAATCGTGCATTGCAACTCACCAAGAAGTATTACGATGGCATAGTGCCTGCTGCTGGCGAACTTACCGACTACGACAAGGCTACCATTGCAGAGTTTAAGGACGTTAAGGCCGAGGTTGAGCGTCTTATTGAGAACTTCCGTTTCCGCGATGCACAGAAAGAGGCCATGAACCTTGCTCGCATCGGCAATAAGTATCTGGCCGACTCTGAGCCTTGGAAGGTTATTAAAACCGACCCCGAACGTGTTAAAACCATCCTCAACCTCAGTTTGCAGTTAGTGGCCAACCTTGCCATTGCATTTGAGCCTTTCTTGCCTTTCTCTTCAGAGAAGTTGCGCGGAATGCTTCATATCAATGAGGTAGAATGGGACCGTTTAGGTGCTATTGACCTTTTGCCCGAAGGCCACCAACTTGGCGACCCCTCATTGCTCTTCGAAAAGATTGAAGATAGTGTGGTTGAGGCACAAGTGCAAAAGCTTCTCGACACTAAAAAGGCTAACGAAGCTGCCAACTTTAAGGCTGCTCCCGTTAAGGAGAACATTCCGTTCGAAACATTCGAAAAACTCGACATCCGTGTGGGCACTGTGCTCTCGTGCGAGAAGGTTAAGAAGAGCAAGAAACTGCTTAAATTTGAAATTGCTGATGGCGATGAAAATCGCACCATTGTGAGTGGTATTGCCCACTTCTACAACCCTGAGGACCTTGTAGGCAAGCAAGTATGCTTTGTTGCTAACCTTGCCCCACGCACTATCAATGGCATCGAAAGCCAAGGTATGATACTTTCGGCTGTAAACTTTGACGACTCTCTATCTGTAGTTACCGTAGACCGCAAAGTTGTGCCTGGTAGCCAAATTGGATAGTACTTATTCTTGCACAAAAACTGAATTTTTAAGTAGGTGTTCATAAT
>DJEH01000022.1:0-22305 GCA_002431845.1 Prevotellaceae bacterium UBA5903
ATTTTGAATACCTACTTAATACTTAACCACAGCGTTATTTGTTGGTGAAGAGTACCAATTCCAATTGCTCATATTAGTGTTGTCTTTCGACCAATTGGCAAATCCGGCATAGGCATTTGTGATGTTTGTGCCCTCTCTCGGCCATTTCCATTCGCCTGCAACAAGCAGAGCTTCGGGCATCTCGCCAGGATTATCGGCAAGCGTAATGATGTCGCTACAATCCTTACAGGTGCCACGTTGCACTTCAATGTAGAAGCGTTTGGCATCTTGTTTCATGGTGTAATCCTTGGGCCATTTCACACATCCTACTTGCACAAAAGGCACCTCTGCATTAGAGGTTTGCGTGTTGATGATTTGTTCAGGTGTTCCACCTAAAAGGTCGTGAACCTCGCCCAGATTAATGTCGCCTTCGGGACCATCGTAGTGAAGGTACATCTTAGACGTAGAGCCTGCCGCCATAACCGTTACGCAACATTCTTCTTTTTCAAAGTCGGGGACGAGCTTAATTACCGCATCGTTAAAGTCGAAGTCGGCATTGCGATAAACGTCCTCAAAGGCTAAGGTCCAGGGTTGCTTGTCGGTATATTCGCCAAAAGGCTTGAGGTCTGGCTCAACAATGCTTGGACGGTGAATTTCGAGTTTTGAACTCACTTCGAACATTACATCGTTGCAGTCGAGGTCGCCGCCAGTATAGTCGTTTTCCATACCCATCCAGTAAGCATTGTTGCTCTTAAGGATGCCACTGCGGTATGAACCATTGATGTTTAAGTTCATGGCTTCGCAGGTAAAGTTCATGGCTTTAAAATTGTCGCGGCTTGTGTATGGCTTGATGCCCATGCGCACAAACCGGTCGTATTGTTCGGGCATTGCAATCTCCTCCGACCTATCGTAAAATCCAATGCGCTTGCCGTGAGGCACGCTGATTGTAAAAGATATGCCTCTTAGTGCCGTGATGTTGTTGCCGTAGCGATTAAACACAGCTATGGTATTGTAAGCATCGTCGTTTCGGCGAGCATATATGGTAGAAGGTTTTTCGAAAGTATCGTACATATCGAAGTTGGCATCATACCAGTGGTTGGCTTCAACCCCATATTGCGTGGCAGCTTTTTCATTAACCTTGTATTGCACTTTTGCCAATCCGTCGATGTAGTCGTAAATCTCAGTTTCAGAGAGGTCGACGTACTCAATATCTTCGTATGTGCCAGGCGAGTGATAATAGTAGCCTAAAACGTGAGGAGTGGTAGATGTGCAGTTGCCAGCAAACCAAGTGATGTTGAAATCGCCCTTTGATTCGAGCTCGTAGTCGCAATTCATACCCACTCTTTTGGCTGGAACATACTCTTGATAATACTTACTTAAGATTGAGATAGCCTCGTGTCTTTGGGCATCAGTAAACTCATTATAGGTGGCATTGCCTTTAATGCTACTGCCATAAAGTTCGGCTTTGCTACTGATAGTTTTTTCAGCTTCCTCTTCAGTGTCTGTTTCTTTGAGTGCACGCTGATTGGCTGCTGCAGATTGAGAGTCATCGTTATAATCTTTGGCTTTTCCACTTACGGTTAAACTAATATTTTCAATGTTTTTGCCTGTAAGCGTTATGGAGGTTACCTCTTTTTGCCTGTTGCATACGCTAACCAAATAAGCCGTGTTTGTATTGCCCTGAGGCACGGTTAAATCAACCTTGCCACTGGTTGCCAACTCGCGATAATCGTAGAGTGTGCCAGTGTCTTTGCCCGACATAAGCCAAAGCTTTACAGAGTCGTCGGCAGTTACATCAACCCTTATGGTAACGGCGGTGCGCCACATTTGCGTTGTTCCAATCCTGCCGTTGATTTGGTTATTAAACGCATGCTGCGTGCGATCAAATTCTGATAAAGACTCAGTAGAACAAGATGCCATTGCCGAAATCAGAGCCAAGGCAAGTGTTCCCTTAACAGCATATTGATATTTCATAACTATTCGTTGTTGTTGTCGTTAATTACTACTTTTCCGTTTACAAGTTTCCATGAGCACTTGCCCTCCATAGCGCGGATAACATCCGATAGATATTGTGCCTGCGGTGTGTTTCCAGCATTTACAAGTAAACGCTTGGCATCAGATAAGCGTTTTAGCTTGACACAAGCACAAGCGGCATTAAGGTTGGCAGTGTAGTCGCCTGGATACTCGCGTGCTGCTATCATGAGAGCGTCTAACCAATCGTCGCTTCCCTCCTCATAGCTTTGTGCCACGGCATACATCTCTTTAAGGCTTAAAGCCTCTGGATGAGTATAGATGAGTTTGCGAGCTTGCTTAACAGGGTAGCTACGCACGATGTATTCAATAATGTAGTCGGTATGGCGCAAACCAGGATAGACGTGTTGCAACAACCATTTGTAAGGTTCGCCACCACCCACTTGTTTGAGTAGTTGCTCCTTTTCGTCAAGGTTCATGTTGAGGTCGATAACGCGGAGTAGCTCGTCGCGATATTTCAACACATAATCGGGCATCTTAGGTGTTTCGAGGATAGAGGCATTTTCATACCAAATATCTCCCTTCACACGGCGGCGGTCGGAGTTAGCAATAAAGCCACGCAAGTTGTTCCAGTCCTCGGGCGTATAGGTGTTGTGAAAGAGTTGTTCGCTCACCTTGTACTGTTTGCGCAGATAGCCCATCAAGGCAGCCGTACGCCCCTTGGCCAAGCGCGTGTTGTTGCTATAGGGGCTTTCGGGCGATGCATAGCCATGAAGACTAATGCTTGTAACAACAATAGTTTTATCGAAGAGTGCACTATCAATGGTGGCACGTATGCGGCGCAACTCTTGTGGGTTGCGTCGGTAACGAGGATAAATAATCGTTTCGTTCACAGGGAAGTCGAGAAAGGCACGTCCAAAAAGTTTGCGCTTCTTTATATCCTCATTATCGGGCATGGCAAAAGGTAGTGCCACATCATCGCGTAAGCGATTGACGTAGGTGATAGGAGCATGCGGTTGCTCCTTTTTCTTTCTGTTGCCAAGCACATAGGTAACACCAATTTTAAAGTTTGTACGGCCATCCATAGCCACTCCGCTCTTTACACCATTAAAAGCATCAGCAAACAGAGTGTGGCTCAACTCAGCACCAATGCGCCAATTATCAGCCACTCGCCACGAAGCGTCAAAGCCAATGCGCATAGCTGGCACAAGGCGACTATTGCGCGAGTAGCTTGTGGTGTACGAAAGTGGAACATTGTCAAAACCAAATGTATAAGCACCACCCACACCTGCAAATGCTTTCAGGTCGAACGCTCGATTGGCGATAGGCTTAGGTGTTGAAAAAGCGTTGGTGATGTCGAATGTGGCATCTGCAAAAAGGCCTATGTTGTTCCATCCCCAAGTGTCTTTTTGCTCACACTTCTCGGTGTTGCGGCTCTTATTGTGGTTAAATCGTAGCGCTGCACGCCATCCCCACAGAGGAGATAGATCTTGGCCGACACCTACAAACATACCAGCCGACCATGGGTATTTAGAAAACTCAGACCACGGTAAATTTTCGTTGGCCGATTTGTTAATACCGCCGTATAGTTGTAAGTATAATGGCTTTTTGCTTATATGTTCGGAGGGAGCAGCACTTATATTGTCGGCTTGTGCCTGGCAACATCCACTCCCAAGCATGAAAGCTAATAGTATCTTTGTTGTCATATATTTGGTTTATCTTATGGGTGGTTCTGTAAACAGAATTTACAAAACTACCCTTATATCTATCTCAAAGCATTGAGAATGCGCTTACAAGCATTCCCATCTCCGTATGGATTAACAGCCTTGCTCATTTGGTTGTAGGCTTCATGATTGTCGAGTAGGGTAGACACCTCATGTATGATTTTGTTATAATCGGCTCCAACGAGTTTGGCTGTACCTGCCTTGATAGCCTCGGGACGTTCGGTAGTGTTGCGCATTACTAACACGGGTTTGCCAAAGGCTGGTGCCTCCTCTTGTATGCCACCACTATCGGTAAGTACAATAGTTGCTTGCGACATGAGACGTATAAAGTCAAGATAATCAAGTGGCTCAATTAGTCGGATATTGTTGGCATGATTGGCATCCGAAGCAATGCCGAAGATTTCGTTAATAGGTTTCCGCACATTAGGGTTGGGGTGCATAGGATAGATAAAGTCTACATCAGGATAGCGTTCGGCTAATGTTTTGATGGCCTTGCAAATATGCTCTAATCCATCACCGAAGTTTTCGCGACGATGCCCTGTAACTAAAACAATGCGCTTATCGTTATGAGCATCGGGGGTAAGCTTTAGTTTTTTCATCACATAGTGTAGGGCGTCAATCACTGTGTTGCCCGTTACGAAGATGCGGTTGCTATCAATGCCCTCATGCAGCAAGTTGCTTTTGCCCTGCTCGGTTGGTGCAAAGTGGTACGAGGCTATGCGTGCTGTGAGTTGCCTATTCAGCTCTTCGGGCCAAGGCGAAAGGATGTTGTTGGTGCGTAGGCCAGCCTCAACGTGTGCCACTGGTATTTGTTGGTAGAATGCAGCAAGTGCAGCCGCCATTGAGGTGGTGGTGTCGCCATGAACAAGCACTAAGTCGGGTTGCGCCTCTTGTAGCACGTTGCGCATGCTTATGAGTATACGCGATGTAATGTCGTAGAGGTCTTGCCCCTTTCGCATGATGTTAAGGTCGTATTGTGGCGTGATATGGAAAATGTTTAGTACTTGGTCGAGCATTTCCCGATGTTGTCCAGTAACGCATACAATAGTACTAAAATGTTCTGTGTCGCTCTCAAAAGCCTTAACAAGAGGAGCCATCTTAATGGCTTCGGGGCGTGTGCCAAATACGAGCATTACCTTTTTCATAAACGATAGGTGTTAGGAAGAGTACAGATGTTGCAGCAGTCAAGAATTATTTTACCCTCGAGCTTGTCCCATTGCTGCTTGATGTGTTCATGTCGGGTCATTATAACCACCATGTCTACAGCATTGAGAAAGTCGTTGAAGTTGGCATATTGCGATGATACAATTTGCTTGCTTTCAAGGAAAGGGTCATAACATTTAAGCGGTTCTGCAAGGTGTTTGCGCTGCGACTCAATGATTTGCAATGAGGGCGACTCACGGAAATCGTCAACGTTTTCTTTGTAGGTGAGTCCGTATAGTCCCACACGTTTTAGGTCGCTGATGTTGCGTTCTTTCATTATCTCTGCTATACGCTCAAGCACAAAGTCGGGCTGCGACTCATTAACTTTAAGACTTGCACTAATCATGTGGGTGAGTTGTGGATAATCGCCTACAAGAAACCATGGGTCAATAGGTATGCAATGTCCGCCCACACCAGGACCAGGAGAAGCTATATTTACACGTGGGTGCATGTTGCAGATGCGTATAATCTCGTTTACATCCATCTCGTTGTAGCGGCAGATGCGCATCAACTCGTTGGCAAATGCGATGTTTACGGCACGGAAGGTGTTTTCAACCACTTTAGTCATTTCGGCTGTACGGATGTCGGTTGTAACGATTTCGCCTTGGCAGAACGATGCATATATATCCTTAACCTCTTGTGCCACTTGAGCGTTGTCTGCACCGATAGTGCGGTTGTTGTGTATAAGTTCGTGTATCATGTTGCCGGGCAAAATGCGTTCGGGAGCATGTGCCAAGTGGATGTCTTCTCTGCCATATTGGGCCAACAAGGGGCGCACTTGTGTGTCTATCGTTCCAGGGCTAATAGTAGATTCAATGATAATGGTAGCATTAGGCTGGCAAACGTTGATAACGTTCTTTGTAGCTTCTATCACGAAGTGAGCGTCGAGTTTCTTTGTCTGCTTGTTGTATGGAGTGGGGACAGAGATGATGTAAAAGTCTGTGTGCTGATATTCGGTAGTGAACTTTATGCCAGCATTTACTGCCTTATTAAAGAGTTCGTCAAGTTGGTCCTCTTTAAAGGTTGTGTGTCCCATGTTGAGGCTATGCACCAAATCCTTATTATAGTCAGTGCCAATTACTTCAACATTATGAGCTGAAAGCATTAAGGCTGTGGGAAGTCCTATATACCCTAAGCCTATAACATTAACCATATATTTTATATTCTTTTTTATATTGTTTATATCATATTTTATAATGTGCAGATATGCTTTTCTGCACATATCTTAATCGGTGGATTTTATGCCCAAGTGAAGGCGAAACTGCAGTATCCACCAAGCAAACTTAACCAGCTTGATTTGCCTTTTAATTCGGCTTGGCTGATGAGCAAGTCGGTATGCCCACTCTAAGTGATGGCTCACCCACCATTGAGGTGCACGCTTAACATGCCCAATGTAAACATCAAAGCTGCCACCGAGTCCTTGATAGAGAGCTTTGTGCTGTTTTTGCATATCTTCCATCAAAAGTTCTTGTATGGGGGCTCCCATAGCAACAAACACAACATCGGGCTTTTTCTTAACAACATCTTCAATCAAGTTAATGCGTTCGGTAGCAGAGTTGAAATAACCATTTCTGTAGCCTACGATGTTTATGCCCTTGAATTGTTCGCGGAGTTTAGCAACAGTTTTGTCAATAACCCATTGTTTTCCACCTACTAAATAGAATGTTTTTTCTTTGTAGTACTTTTCAATTATTGAAAGCCAAAGCTCGCATCCAGCCACTTTAATAGCATCTTTATAGCCCATGCTCCATAGGCACATAAGAGGCCCTGAGCCATCGCAGTAGCCAATGTTGCGGTTGATAATAGCACGTGTTTGTTTAGTGGCATTAACAATCTTTTCGGCGTTGATGGCTATGAGTATACCATGCTTCTTATCAGCATAATCTATAATTTGCTGTTGAGATGTAAATGGATATATATAAATGCCTTTAATGTTTGCTCTTTTCATACAAATTGTAAATTCTATCTGCTATTGTTTTGTTTTTGTAAGTAGGCATATCTACTAATGCAGAACTCAAGCATATAAATTGATTTTGAATACCTACTCAAAAGTTTATTCGTCTCTTACGCTAAGGCCTTTTCATAACAATGGCGCAAAGCTCTTTATATTTATTTATCATGTATTCTTCACGATATTTGTTTTCATACTCCTTTCTGGCATTTGCTGATAAAACCTTGTACTCGTCACTTCCTGGCAAGGGTAGCTCATTGAGTTTATTGGCAAAAAGTTTTAGATTGTTATACACAAAGCCTGTTTCTCCATCCTTGTTTATTTCCTTTGCTGCTGGAATATCATTTGTAAGTATCGGGCGTCCGAACATGTAACTTTCCAGTAAAGTTAGAGGAAATCCCTCTTTCTCAGAAAATAACAACATGTAGTGGAACTTTTTTATTTCCTTCTTTATATCAATCTGCCCTAAATAGTGCATTTGTTTGTTCTTACCAATTGCTTTTAGGAGAGCCTCTTTGTCTTCGCCTTCTCCAGCAAAGAACAAGTGTATGTGTGGTGGCAGTTTATCTTGCAGGTATTCGGCTATAAGCACTTGGCGCTTTAGCTTACGTAACTTTCCGGCAAGCAGAATGTTTATATGTTCGGATTCTGCTACAGAGAGAATATCTTTATCTGCCAAGTCTTTTATACCATTGTAGATGATAGTAATATTCTTTTTGGGAACATTGAAGAATTCAACCATATTACGGTATACAGTTTGTGATACAGCTACACATCTTTTAGGAAAAAAAGTAGTCCATTTTAGATTTGAAAACGTGCTATGTGCCACATGGATAAGCGGTAATCTTTTGAACATCAATATTTGAAACAGAAGCAGAATGAGCGTTGTCTTGCGATGGTGTGATATGAAAATGGTGTTGCCATCGGCAAGTTTCCTAACATTCGAAAAAGAAAGTTGCTTGTATGTAGCTCTATTGCGATATGCGTCGGGCACGTCTTTAATAGGGGTTGAGATGAGAACTATAGGAAAAGAAGTATTTAATTTTTCAGATAGTTGCAATACTACATTCTGTGCACCTCCTTGGTTACCGAAATATGGATATACATTTACAACTCTACCTTTCATGACAATATTTATTGATGTCGCTTTCAAACTGTTTGGCTACAATGCTTGCAAGGAAATGTGTGTGTGCATATTGATAGGCTCTGTTGCTCATTTCTTTGCAAACATTAGGGTGTTCAATCAAATAGCTAATTCTGTCAGCATATTCATGAGGGTCAAGAGAATTTATGAGATACCCCATTTCTCCATCCTTGAAATGGTCCTTTATTCCACCTTCAGGTCTTGATATGATGGGCAATCCAAATGCCATTGCTTCTAACTGCGATGTAGCCATTCCCTCTTCGTAAGTAGGCAGAATGTATAAGTCGTTGTCTTTGAAAGCCTGTGTTTTTTTCTTTCCATATACAGCACCATGAAATACAATATCTTTGATATTGCTCTTTGCTACGTAGTTCTTAACGTCTTGTACAAATTGCTTATCATTGCTATCGCCACAGACGTTAAGAATTAGATAAGGATACTTTTGTTTTAGTAAAGCAAATGTATCTATTGTTTCGTATATGCCTTTGCGTTTGTCAATGCGTGCCAAGAAAAGCAAATTACGGATATTGCCCATTCTTTGGCTGTTGTCGTAGTCTTCGACCAAGCAATTATATACTTCGGTGGTGGTGAGCATGATTGGGGCTGTAATTCCCATACGTGTAAGTGCATTTTTGAAGTCGGAGCACAGCACGTATATAAATGAGCTTTTATTAAACCATCTGATATATTTGTTTGGTTTTTGCTCTAATTGCTTGCTATATAATCTGTCCCAACCATGAAACATGCTGACAACTTTCTTTTTCATCCAATGAGCTAACAGCAGATAAAAACCATCTCGTTTCAGTTGGTATGGGCGTAAAGATGGATTGACTATTACAACATCTGGACGATACGATAACAATTTATAAATGTACACTATCAAGTCAGGGATGAGACACCATATAGCAGGTATGTTGGGGCGTCGTCCGTAGGTAATGTATACTACGTTGTTGCTCCAATAGGTTTCCAAGCCCTTGTAGTAAAAGGTAACGCCCCCCATAAGTTTTTGAGACGGAGTAACAATTAAAACCTTCATTATAACAACTACTTTTTTAATTGTCCATATTTACCGGTGGTTATCCCTTTGCGTATAATCCGTGCGGGATTTCCTGCTACTATGCAGTTTGATGGTACGTCTTTAGTAACAACAGAGCCCGCACCAACAATAACTTCGTCGCCAATATTAACTCCACAAAGCACAATTGCATCAGCTCCGATAAAGCAACGCTTCCCTTTATAGGTGTCGGCATGTCGCTTCATGCAATAATCATGGGCTAAGATTCTTGTTCCCGATGCAATGTAAGTTTCCTCGCCTATATGTATTCCATGTGGATTAACCTTGTCTAACTTTGTACCAAACGACACTAAAGCTGATTGGGCAATATCCATATGCTTGACATTCGTTTGATAATAGTATCTTAGCTTGATAACTAATAACCGAATGTAGTCTTTAAATGGTAGCATCTTGTACTTGTTTGTCAGTTAATAACAAATCTTCTTTCTCAAGTATACAAAAGATTAATGCATATAATAAGTCAGTGTGGAACATCACACCCCCTTGCGTTATTTGGAATGAGAATATCATTACCCACATAGACAATGCCATTCTGTACGAATCGCAATTTTTACGTCTTCTTATAAATAAAAGTAAGGAAATAAGAAAGATTACCATTAATCCCAATCCTATAATCCCATTTCTTGTTAGCACATCAACAAATCCGTTGTGTGCACCTACTCTCATTCTTGTTTTTAAGAAAATAGCATCATAAATGTTTTCTGTAGAAACACCTACTATCCATTCAATTGGATTTCCATTCATAAAGCGTTCAAGTGCAGCCGCTGAATATTCAGTACGCCCAGATGTAACATTCATGTGCTCGTGAGTAGTGATGTTATTACCTACAATACGATCGTAGAACATTGTATCGGTAGACATCAGATAGCTCAGACTACCAATTAAAACAACTCCTACTATGGCCATTGCTATCCATTGTTTGGCAGTAGCATCTTTAGGCCAAAACACAACGATTATAGCCAATAGGCACATTAGCCATCCTGTTCTTGCAAAGCCTAAGTACATGGCGTATGTAGCTACGCATAACAAAAATATATTATAAGCTATATTCCATCTACCTACTATATACTGTTTTTGTATGTATGCCAATATCACGATAATGCAAATAGCCATTATCACAGACATTGCATGCTGATTTTGAAAGATACCAGAGTATGCTACATACGTGCCATAGTCGTGTCCATGCGATATGCCTTTGAAGCCAAAGAACAAAAAGGGAATGTTTGTCAGTACAAAGTACTGCACGATTGTAAGAAGAATGGCCCTAACTTGTTCTATATTCCAATCTTTGTTTCTTATGGAATTAAAGAGCAAAGGCAAGAATAAAAACTTTACACAGGTTTGTAAGTTAAACATAAACTGTGTGACATAGCCCGCTGTAAATATCCATTTTAGCGATTGCCAATACTGAACTTTCGACCATAATGGAGTAGGCATGTGCCTATACTGAAACACGTAGTAAAGCATGTATAAGGCAAGTGGAATTTTCCACAATTGCGAAACAGCGGTGCTACCAATCTTTATGCTTTCTACATAGAACAACAAAAAGAATAGTGGAAATAATAGAATATATCTCTTTAAAGAGATTGGCATGGTTCAATAATTGTATGTTAAGTAAGTGCTTAATTTTGAACACCAACTTATAATCTGACTTTTATAAATCGTTTGACTACAAACCAAAAATCAGTTAATTTGAAAAAGCGAGCAACATAGCTTATTTGGCCATATTGTCTTAAATCGTATTTATTTAAGAGTTTCTTTATATCTCTATTGGGTACACGCTCTGCGTAGAGAGGAAATATAGCTCTTGACATTCTATATTGCAATTTAGCTTCAAAATCAGGATAGCCTTTGCATATATCGTACATGAGCTTGTTGGCAACAATGATATTTTCTATTTGTTTTATTCCGTAAATGCGATGCGAAGAGGAACTCTTGTTTTCGTGATAGCAATAAGTTATTTCATTTTTAGTTACAACTTTATTTGCAAACTTAGCCAATTGGTAAAACAAGCAACCATCTTCTGAAATCGTCATTCTTTCAAAATTCTGAAGTTTGTTGTTGCGGAACAAATGTATCTTATAGAGCTTACCGCATAGGCTGTTTTTAAGTTTTTGGGTTAAGAGAGCCTCTACGATATCTCGGGGTGTAGCATTATCTTTTAGCTCGCTAATAATATGCTCTTTATGCCCATCAGCATATATTTTTTCAATAGTGCCAACAATAATATCCGCATCCGTATCATTTTCAATATCTATCAGTTTGCTAATGGAATTATCTGGCAATGTGTCGTCGGCATCAACAAACATGATGAAATCTCCTGTTGCAGCCTCGTATCCGTCGCGACGAGCTAACATAGAACCTTGGTTTGTGTTGTGCTGTATAAGGCGTACGCAAGGATTACTACTCATGAACTTTCTTACAAGTTTCACCGAAGTATCTGCGCTTGCATCATCAACCACTATCACTTCCAAGTTATGATGGCTTTGGCTGACGATAGAGTGTAGGCATCTCTCTATGTACAGTTCCGAGTTGAAAAGCGGAACGACTACAGACACTTTCTTTTGTTGTGAACTTGTATCTTTCATCAGTTAGTAGCTTATGGTGAGTGTTCGTAATAGGGAAAGTAGCTATTAGCTTTTCAACGCTTTAGCAGTCTCTTCAATATAAGCTTTGCCCCAACGTCGGTCGGGTTCAAGGTAATTGCCCTCGCCCCATTCGTTCCACGATTTGATGAACATCAAGTTATCAATATCGTTGTTTTGCAAAATATAGTCTTTGGTCATGCGGCACAACTCTCCCCATCTTTTAGGTGTGCTACCTTGCAATAAATTCCCTCTAAAACCGCTTCGGGGTGTATGGTCGAAGTTGGGATCAATGCAAGGTGTGCATGTATTGTTGCGTTTGAAGAACTCAATAGACCTCTTGGCATAGTGGGTGTAAGATACAACGGTAGGACGATGAAACAATCGGCGTAGCTTGCGAACGATAAAAGGGTCCTCTTTAATCACATCGCTATAAGCATCGGTGACAATGCGGTCGAAACCTAACCCCTTTAACTTGTTAATTCGTCCCTGTCCTTGAGCAAGCGAAAAGAAATGAAAGCCTTCTAAACCATTTTCTGCTGCAAGCCGGTTCCATGTATCAAAGAACATCTTGCAATCGGGAATATCCGAACCAATGAATACACCGAATAGCAGTTTGCCATTAACCTTTATGTATCTTTTGTCCTTAAATGCAGGCAACATCTGCATGAAATGCGCTTCGTAGTCGTTAATGCCAGGGTAGGTTTGCTCCATGAGCAGTTTATTGGGCACGTTGGGCTTCCAGGTCTTGGCATACCATGAGTGGTTGGCCCAACATAGGCAGAACGGAAAATCGGGTTTGCCGCTTTTAACTACTGCATCAAATACCTCTGAAAGCAATCGCTTGCCGTTGCCAAACCAATAGTGCCAATAGCAAAATCCCTCGATGCCAGCCTCGCGTGCCAATTGTGCTTGTCGCTCGCGCGTTTCGGGCACACGCAAGTCGTAAAAGCCCAAATCGCGTGGTAGCTTAGGCTGATAGTGTCCCTTAAAGAATGGTTTAGCACTCGTTACATTGGTCCATTCGGTAAATCCAGGTTCCCACCAACGGTCGTTTTCGGGGGTGGGGTAGAATTGAGGTAGATAAAAAGCTATGGTACGCAGGTTGCTCATTGTTCAAACAAGTACTATTTATTCTTTAACTAAGGTCTTATACAAATTATAGATGCTATCAGAGTTTTTTACCGACGAGAAGTGCTCACAAGCATATTGTTTGCCATTGCAAGCAACACGCTGAAGCAATTCGTTATCTGCAATAAGCATGTGCATTTTGTTTGCTAATTGCTTTGCATCGCCTAAGTGGTAAAGCACCCCTGTATGGCCATCACTAATTATTTCGGGATTAGCCCCAGCATTAGAGGCAATAACGGCAAGGTTTTGCATCATATACTCCACGGTGATGCGTCCAAAAGCCTCGTTTGTAGATGTGGTTAGACCCACATCGCACTTACTCAGCACTTCGGGAACATCGTTGCGATAGCCAGTAAATATCACATTGTTTTGTAAATTGTTATCAGCTACATACTTCTTCAGCATTTCGGTATAAGCCGTACCACCAGCACCAACAATAAGCAGTTTGAATGCACATTTGTATGTATGCTTAAGTAGTTGGCAAGCTTTCAATGCCTCCAATTGATTTTTGTTTGGCTCAAGGCGGCCAACAATGCAGAATGTTGTAACATCATTATCGTGCGTAGCCAACAACGACTCTTTCTTAAGGGTGATACCATTGTATATAAGTCGCAGGCGTTTGCCAAAAAGAGGTTTAAACTTCAGCTCTATGGCTTTGGAAATGGCTATGCCGTATGCACTTTTTTTGTATATCCATTGTTCGTAGTGCTTGCCAAATACAGATGTAAGGCGAAAGTCTTCAAAGCCAAACTCTCGCAGATGCCATACATGGGGCACGCCTCGCCACATAGCAAGATAGGCACCCATGTCTATCACGCTTGTATTGGAGTGAACAAGGTCAAACTTAACCTTTCTCAGTGTATAAATGAGGTTAAGATTGTGTAATAAGAAAGAGGCTGCAAGCAAGGCTTTTCTTAACAATGATTGGCTTCCTGTAAGTTTGAACAT
The DNA here is from genome assembly GCA_002431845.1 of Prevotellaceae bacterium UBA5903. Classification (GTDB taxonomy): domain Bacteria; phylum Bacteroidota; class Bacteroidia; order Bacteroidales; family Bacteroidaceae; genus Alloprevotella. The sequence goes on from DJEH01000022.1 coordinate 13,712, forward strand.
TACTAAAGGAATGGCTATACATTCAATCCCCTCTTTTGAATAAGCATTGATGAGCACGTGCGAACTTTTATCGCGTGGACACACAATGATAGGTTTTACGTTGTGGTTGTCACGCAGTTCTACCGCAAGCTGTAACAAACTTCGGTTAGCTCCGTCAAGGCTATTGGTATGAGTGATGAACAATATGCGCATGAATTGATTTTTATATCAACTATTTAGTGATAAGTAATGTATCAAGCCCCTCATTTTTTGAGATATTGTCCTATTTTCTCTTTCATCTTATTTCTCTCTCTATCAGTAAACCCAATCGTATAAACAAGTGTGGTGGTAAATAGAGTTGCCGTGGCAATAAACAACAAATGCCCTATCGCTGTGTTGATGCTGAGCAATGAACGAAAGTACATAAATAGTGCCATAATCGTTGCTATCAAAGCGGGGCGCATGTAAGCTTCGCGTGCGTATTGCCATGAATCGAAACCAAGAATTTTATGCATCAGTATGAGTTGCACAGCACGTTGTATGATATCGGCTATGATGAGAAGCATCAGTATTGAATAGTAGGGCATGCCAATGCTGAATAAGAAATAGCCAATTGGCAAACAGATTAGTACGAAGAAACTAACGTTTATCTTAAACCATTTAATTTGCCCTGTTGCATTAATTAGGTTGTATATACCGCCACACGTAAGCGCAATGCCACCTTGAATGATGCTGAGGAACGTTAGTTCGTAAGCCCCCTCGGGCACTTTGCCTAACCATAGTTGCAAAACGAAGGGAAGTTCGATGAGCAACGGAAAACACATCCACTCGAACATAAGGATATTAATGCGTCCAAGTTTGTTGCATAGTTGCATATAGCGTTGTCGGTTGCCGGCAGCATACGATTGTATGATTTGTGGAGCCGAAGCATTATCAAAGTTGCCTGTAAAATTCATGATACTCGTTTTTACAGTTTTACTCACTGCAAAGGCACCATTCATTGGCGTACCGAAAAAGTGGTTCAATAGCAAGTCACAACCAGAAGAGTTTGCCATGTAAGCCATTGTTGCAAGCAAGTTCCAATTGTTAAATACAAGCACCTTTTTGTATTGCCCCCACCCTTTAACAAATTTCAAGCGAATGGTTTGACGCCAACGTGCGTGTGCCATCCAATGAAATGCCACAAAAGTATTGATGGTGGTAAGTGCAAAGATAATGCTGTAAAACCTAAGATAGTGTGATGAGGCTAATGTGAGCAGTAACACACATACCAAGCGTAGCAGCGAGTTGATGATGTCAACAATAGCCAAAAAACCAAACTTTTCGTGAGCAGTCAATAAACTTTGATAAGGTGTGTTTACGATGCCAAGGCAAACAGTAAACATACTTACATGGTAAACAAAAACAGCATCATCTAATTTATTGGCTGCAATGTTTAGGTGGTTGTAAATGTACCAAAGTCCAATGCTTTCGGCAAGAGCAAAAACGATGATGGCAAAGCAAATATGCAAGGCCAGGTTGATGTTGAACGATGCATTTACATCGCCATTGGGCTTGCCCATCTCGATATTAAAAAATCTACTTGTAGCTCCTGCAAGCGATCCACTAATAAAAGTGAATATGGCCAGCACACCTCCTACTACAGAGTAAAGACCATAGTCCGAAACTCCTAAAATCTCAATAGACAAGCGTGACACGTAAAGTCCAATCACCATAATAGTGATTAGTCTGACGTACATGTAGATAGTGTTGCGAGCTATACGCTTGTTGGCAGATTCCATGTTAAGCAGACGAATGAGTGGGAGATACTATTTTCTTACCTATTTCTTTTTGTAATATTCTGTTCCGTATGCTTTGCCATAGTGGTAAGCATAATGGTAGCCATAACGATAGCCATAACGATAGCCATAACGTCCACCAGGCTTTGTTGCATTCAAGATGATAGAAAGATGCTTGAATTTGCCATTCTCTACATCTTCTTCGAGTGTTGAAATATTGCGACGATCAAACACACCCGCACGCATAACAAATAGGGTACGATCGGCATACTGCTCTATAATTCTTGTATCAGTAAGAACTTCGGTAGGTGGACAATCAATAAATATAAAGTCGTAGTTTGAACGTATTTGGCTAATAAGTGTTTCAAGACGTTTGTTAGACAATAGCTCTGTTGGATTGGGTGGAATGGTTCCAACAGGCATGATGTCAAGCGTTTCGTATTTATTAGAATGGTAAATAACATTGTCCAAGTCGGTTTCTTGTATAGCCAAGTAGTCCGACAAACCTTTACCCTTGGTATGGAAGAGGCGTGTTGCAGAGGCATGTCGCAAGTCGCCATCAATGAGTAGCACTTTTTTGCCCACAATAGCAAACGATATGGCAAGGTTTGAGCTAATAAATGTCTTGCCCGAGCCTTCGTAGTTAGACGTTACAATATACACGTTGTTTTCATTCCGTTTGGTAGTCATGAACTCTAAGTTGGTTCGTATGTAGCGGAACGCTTCGTTTACAATGTCTTGTTTGTTGGGCTCAACAACCAGTTGGATGTGGTTGCGGCGTTTAAGGTTGCGATACTTAATTTGTGCAAGTAAATATTTAAAGAATGTCTTCTTTCTCTTATTATACCATAGAGGCACGTCGCCAATAAGTGAAAGGGAAGTTCGGTGCTCCACGTCCTCTTTGCATCTTACCGAATTATCAAGGCTTTCGCGTATAAACAATATAGTAGTAGGTGCCACTAAGGCAAATAGTATGGCAGCAAATAGTATAAGTGTTTTATTGGGTGCGGTAGGAAGATCGCTGCCGTGTGGCATATCGATTAGTTGAGTGTTCTTTTGCGAATAGGTAAGACTAATCTGATTTTCCTCCTTCTTTTGCAATAAGTAAAGGTAGAGGCTTTCTTTCACCTTCTGTTCGCGTTCTACGCTTGATAGGTGCTTAGCTTGATTAGGGTTAGAGTTGATTTTAGAGTTCGCTTCTTCGTTAAACCCTTCAATAGATTGCAGCTGAATGCCGATAGTTTTTATTTGGTTTTCAACGGTAGATAGAATGTTGCTTCTTACAGCGTCAAGTTCTGCCTCTTGCTTTATGATGAGAGGGTTCTGTGACGATGTGGCAGTAAGGTTGTTTTTGAGTTGTAGCAACATGGTGTTATACTGGTTGATTTGTTGTTCAATCACAGTATTGTCTATGCCCGAGTTTGTTGGTAGCAACTGGTGGCGTTTAGCTTTATTCTTTAAAATGTCAAGAATATATTGTGCCATAGCCCTTTGGCTTGAAAGTCGCAAGATTTCGGCATCCGATTGGTTTTGCTGTTGCAAATACATATCAGACACTTGTTCAAGGTTGGTGATGTTGTGACGCATCTTAAACTTTGAAATGCTATCGTCAATGCCGCCTAAGTCTTTTCTGAGCAAGCGCAAGCGTTCGTCAATAAAGCGTGAACTATTAATGGCTATTTCGTTGTTATCTTCCAACCATTTTTTATTATACACTTGCACTATGGTATTCAGCACTCTATCAGCCTGTTCGGTCGAAGGAGCTTTATATTCAATGCTTATAATGGTAGACTTATCGTCTTCAATATTGGTTTTAAGATTGCCCTTTATTTGTTCAGCCATTAGCAGTGCATCTCTATTGTTGCGGGGGTGCATGGTTCGTTTGGCCACTTCAACAAGCACATCAAGCGATGTGAATTGTCTTTCAACATTGGCCACATTGGTTGTTTGCGTAACGAGACCTATGTCGTTAAAGTCGTTGTTATTGTTTTTTTGATTAGTAGTTTTTCCTTGTATCTCTTGTTTAACAAGTACCGAAATGCTACGTGTGTATATATTGGGCGTAATTGTGAGGTAATAACATGCCAAACTGATGCATATAATGAGAGAGGCCACAAACCAGTTCCAATGGCCAACGCAAATGTGCCAAAGGTCAGGAATAGTCAGAAAATCATCGGTTTGCTTGTGCTTAATGTCTTTATTATCCATGTGGCTTATTTAATAATCAGAGCAGTAATAGTGGTTAGAAGTGAAGCTATAGAAATCCAAATACTTGGACCATTAAATGTGTTGCCTGTAGCATTCGATTCGCGTTTGCGCTTATTATTGGGCGATACATACACGAGGTCGTTTTGCTGCAGATAATAAGCTGGCGAACTGAGTACAGACTGCATGTTAGTCATGTCTATATGATAAACTTTGTTTTCGCCTTCTTCATTACGTGTAACCAATATGTTGCGGCGGTTACCATTTATCGTTAAGTCGCCAGCATTCGAAAGTGCATCAATAATGGTAAAGTGGTCCTTATTGATGTTTATACGTCCTGGTTTACTCACTTCGCCCAACACGTTCACTCCCATATTTACATACTCAACAGTTACAATCGGGTCGCTTACGAGTTCGCGTGCAATGAGGCGGTCTTGTATATAATCTGCCACCTCTTTGCGGGTTTTACCTTTAACGCTTATTTTGCCCAGTATCGGAAAATTAATGGTTCCTTGTTCATCCACAGTATAGGCTATCATTTGGCTACTGGTGTTGCTACCTTGTGCATTGGTTTGTGGTTTAACGGAAGAGCCAAGAATGTAACCTGATGCCGAAGTGGATAGTGTAAATTGATTTTCGAGCATGGGGTTAGAGCTATTTACCACGATGTTTATTTTATCTTCAGGGCGTAGGCGCAATTGCTGTTCGGCTTGTAGTGCCATGCCATCAAGCAGCGCAGAGTCTTGAAAGTAGGTAATATCTTTGGGGGCTGTACACGACACAAAGCATATAGCGGCGAGCAAGAGTACAAAGTTTCTTATACTTTTGCTAAACGAGTGTTCTTGTTTCATAAAATTGAATTAATGTAAATAGATATTTTTTCAGACGATAAACAGATATATATCTATCTTTTATCGTCCCCTATTTCTTCAATTGGCACGATAAAGTTTTTGGGTATATATGCTGTAGCAATGGTTAGCAAGCCATCAATGTATATGCCTACACGGGTTTGCCCTTGATAGCGTGCCACTCTGCCTACAACTCCTTTAAACTCGCCTTCGACAATGCGCACACGTTGTCCTACGCTGAACTTGTGAATGTTGAAAGGAGCAAGAATAATATCATCGGCTTCGGCTTGGCAAATAACTTTCAAACTTTGTATTTGGTCGTTTGGAACGACCATAGGTATGCGTTTGATGCGATTGCCATTGTGCTGATGCCGATAGTAAAAACGTAGATAGGGAAGATTGACATTGTCATATACATACGATTTTATAACCTCTTCGGTGCCGTATGCAAAAAAAATGTTTGGCAAGCGCGATACACATAAAGTTTTGCGTTTGCCATTGACAAGCTTTGTAACTTTCTGCATTGGGCAGAAAGCTTTCACCCCCTTTGATATAAGATAGTCGTGAGCAAGTTTTTCGCGGCCATAAGTTGCTCTAAGCACATACCAGTGTTCGGGGGGGGTAATTTTAAAAATTGGGACATTGCTTGATGTTGATTTCAAGCCATATTGGGTGGACACCCCTTTTTGTGTAAAGCCCGCTTGTGGAAGGCTTTGGTCTTCGGGGAGGGCACAAGGAGTAACCCTTATGCAATGGAGCTTTTGATTAACTCTTTGGATGCCGTTTTCCTTATTCATTCGGCTTGATAACTTGTTCTAAACAGAAGCAAGTTGTTATATACATGAAAAGATAGGAATAATACCCTTACTCTTTTTGTGTTTCAAAAGGCAATCTGAAAGATTGTCTTATAAATTGATTGCAAAATTATAATTTTTTTAGAAGATAATTTGAAAATGTGATACAAAAAGCTCTGTAATGTGCAATATTTAACGAAAATGTAACATGTATAATAGGTATACTTCATTATTTTGTAAATATTGAGTTCGTAAAAAATGCTTACTGCATTTGCTTAATGGTTTATCAATTTAGCTGAAACCTAAATTAAATTTGAATGCTTGTTTAAAATAAAATTCTTCTATGAAAAAGCATAAAAGCGAGGCTTTTCTTATCCAAACATGTTGTGATAGTGAAAAGCCTCGCTATGGGTTGATATACAACTAACTTGTTGTAGTAAGTAGATGTTCAAAAATTAGTTATAATGTTCTGATTATTTTTACATTTAGAGAGTACCCTCTTGGGCGCATCTGTTCACTTTATTTTAAATATAAAAACAATTATGAACGCCTATCTATTTGCTGATGAACCTTATTTCTTGAGCTGCTCGTCAATAAATGCTTGCATCTCGGCAATTTTTTCTTCAGCACGCTTCAAAAGGGTGAGTTGGTTTTTAGAGCGAACAAGGTTGTGCTCTGGATATTGCGTCTTGAAGTAGTTGTCGCCATCAAGATAGTCGGCAAAGAAACGTACCAACTGCATGTAGGGGAAGAGCGTTGCGGCATAAGGCAAATTCTCAATCTCGATAGGAGTGAGGAATGCACGTGCCGTTTTGAGGTAGCCTTCGGTGAACGATTTGAAGATGTCCATGCGGAAGTTTATCTTGTCATACTCAGGGCTATCTTCGGGCATGGTGTTAGCTGCCGAACGCAAAAAGTCGCCATAGTCTGAGAAGATAAAGCTGGGCATTACGGTGTCAAGGTCGATAACGCAAAGCACGTTGTCGTTTTTGTCGAAGAGTATGTTGTCTACCTTTGTATCGCAGTGGCAAATGCGCTTAGGAAGTTTTCCTTCGCGGAAGAGTTGTTCGCTACGACACATGCTGTCAGCACGCTTTTCAATTTCTTCAACAATGTCTTTTACCTCTGCCAAGCGACCCACTTTGTCGGCTTTAACAGCATCGTGGAATTGTTGCAAGCGGAACTCAATATTGTGGAAGTCTTTAATGGTTTCGCCAAGTTTCTCTGGGATGTCGGCAAGCATGGCTTGGAAGTCGCCAAAGGTCTCGCCTACAATGTATGAACTTTCGGGGGTTACACCGCTTTTTGAAACAGTGTCGGGGATGAACACCATGATACGCCACACTTTGCCATCGTGCTTGTAGTAGTATTTGCCATCTTTGCAGGGAACGAACTTAAGCACCTTGCGGTCAATATCATCCGTATGCTTAGCTTCGAGTTTTTTGCGGATGTGACCTGTAACGGCTACGATATTGTTCATCAACATGTCTACATCGGGGAAGATGTCGGTGTTGATGTGCTGCATTACGTAGTCGGGAGCGTTGCCCTCAGTTACTACTTTATAAGTGGTGTTGATCAGTCCGTTGCCAAGAGGCTTTACTTCTGTTACGTTGCCTTCAATCTCAAACTGATTAGCAATGTGTTGCAAATCTTTTTGTTCCATGATAAGGTTTATAAGTTATGTAGTTTGTAATTGTTTTGTAATAAATGTTCCCTATAAGTTCATCAATACTTATCGGTAATTATGAATTATTACTTAAGTAAGTATGTCGAAAGTGTTACTATGCAAGGGAGTTATGCAAAGTTAGTTTTTTCTTTTTATGTTTAGCTCTGTTATTGTCTTTTTTTATCATATAAGAGGAAAAAAATGTCGCTCACCACATTTGGGTATTTTGCTTACATTTCCTTTGTATCACCTTGATTGGGTATTGCCGAACAGTTGATTTATAGGTTACTTTGCAGCACAATTTTTACAAGGATATATAATTTAAAGTTGATACAGTATGATTGGAATTTTTTATGGCAGCACCACAGGCTGCACAGAAGATGTAGCAAATGCTATTGCACAACATTTGGGCGTTGATGCAGCCGACATTCACAATGTAGGCACAACTGATGCCACTGAAGCCCTTAAATATGACACCTTATTACTTGGCTCATCCACTTGGGGCAGTGGCGATTTGCAAGACGATTGGTACGACTTTCTTGATGCACTTTCGTCGCAAGATTTATCGGGCAAGCGAGTTGGCATTTTTGGCTGTGGCGATAGCGACTCGTATGGCGACACCTTTTGTGGTGCCATTGCGCAGATTTATGATGCACTTCAAACCACTGGTTGCACCTTTGTAGGTAGTTATGAACCGACTGACTATAATGTTACCGACTCAGACGTGTGCCGCAATGGTGTGTTTGTAGGTTTGGCTATTGATGCTTGCGACGACGACGCTAAGAACCAAGCTCGTATAGAACATTGGTGTGAGTTAGTAAAATAAGCATATCCACCCTTAATCCTTACTTAAAATGTCAGCTGAGGACTTTTCTCGATACGACTCTCTGAAGTTGTTTATGCACCAAATTTATGAATATCGTAAAGGAGTTCGCCAATTGGTGCTTTGTACAATGTGTAATGATTGTGCAGAAATTATGCGCAATCGTTTAAACGAACAGCAGATAGCCTACCTTGAGCAGCCCGTGTCGGCCAATAAAGTGAACCTTTATTTTGGCAATAAAGTGTGCTTAGAGGTAGTTCGAACTTTTATTGATAAACCTATGAATGCGCTTACCCCAGCTGAAGATTTTATGTTGGGTACGATGTTAGGCTACGATCTAGTAGCTCAATGCGAACGCTTTTGTAAACGCTCGCAAATGGTGTGCGCATAGTTTGGTTTGCTTGCTTAAAAGGGTATGTAGCGTATCCTTTAAATCTTTACGTACGAGGTGTTGTATGTAAAGCCTGCGCATTTGGTTGGCGTATCACGCCCGCGATACGC
>DJEH01000022.1:22403-22904 GCA_002431845.1 Prevotellaceae bacterium UBA5903
TCACGGCCGTGATACGCCAACTGCTTTTGCATCTATGGGCAGAAAACCATGTGTTTGTGCACAATAATCAAGGCTTTATAAAGATGTAAAGCCTTGATTATCATACGATTTACATCGTTTTATAAGCAACCAGTCATGCAGCAGTAGAGGAACTGCGATGCTGTTTGCAAAAAAAGGTGGTTCTATAAAATCAGTTTATAGAACCACATATAAATTAATTTTGAATACCTACTTATATAATTGGCACAACCTCCACATTTATTCCATCACGCTTTATTGTTTGGCGCTGAGCAAAGGTGATGATACGGCATTGATTACAACCAATGGCAGAATGTGCTGCCAATAACCCATCCACTTCTCTATCAATATTATTATCATCCAATGTCCAACACACTTGTATTAGTTCAGAGATGCGTTCTCCCCTTTGCACTACGAAATCACATTCTTTTGATTCACTGAAATAGAAGATACGATCTTCTTTCCTTTTAAAAAGGAAAGAAA
>DJEH01000022.1:22997-39069 GCA_002431845.1 Prevotellaceae bacterium UBA5903
AATGTTTCCTTTTAAAAAGGAAACCATTAGCAACTTACTGAAAGCAACTGCTTATAATGAGTGTTCGTCATCTCAACATAAACTCTGTATTAAATAAAATAGTCTGCTCACAATGTATAAGTAAATGGGGAAGTCTACTTAAAATTCAATACTCTCGTAGGGTGTGTTGTTAATGGCTGCTGCTCTATAAGCAAATCCACTTTTATACATTTTGCCTGTATGTAGTAAGTATATCTTTTCGGCATGCGAAAGAGTTAGCATATCAACAAACGATTTGAGGTAGACATCGTAAGCTGCATCAAGTGTGTAGTCCATGTGTACTACTTTGCCACTAATGATGCGCACGTAGGGTAGTTCGGCAGCTGCTCTTTGCAAGAAGGTAACGCTTTCAGACGTTATTAGCACCAGGCTGTTAGGGGCTTGCGTGCTATGTATATAGTCTATTTGGCGGATGCACTTACGGATAAGTTCTTCGCGAGCTTGTGGTGGCAATACTTCATAATCGCCTTCTTTAAAGTCGCCTAAGAGTTGTTGAAAGCGTAGCACCATAGCAATAAAAGGTGCTCCGATGTGTTGTAGCTGATGGTCTACAGCCAATTGCAATGGTGGGGCGAGCGAAAACAAATCACCAAAGGCTTGACTATAATGTTTGTCGTAAATGAGTGTGTTGCTATATACGTGCAGTTGTTTGTGTAAGGCCGATTTGTGTAATTTACGAAGATAGAGTTTGTGCAACTTGCTTGGCAACAGGTGTAACATGAGCAAAACGGGACGTGATTGCTGACTATTGTAGCTTAGTTCTTCATTGGTAATGTTCCAATCGTATGTTCCTTTAGGTAAATAATCGGCTAACGAGAAGGGATAATTAAAGTGTATGTAAAATGGAACACGATGTAGTTTACACCAATAATAAATCGAGCAAATGCCTCGCAATCTATCCGACAAGCCACCATGCATAGTGCGCCCATCTATCATCATAACGATGCCTGTTTTGAGATTTTTAATTGAGGAATGGCCGGCCGTGTAGTAAGTATTTAGCAGTTTTTGTTCTTCAGCATGAAAAGCGCCTCCTTTTCCGCTTATCACTTGGATAAAACTTGTTATGAGTTTACCCGTTTTTTTTACGAATTTCATGTTTAATGAATAAAGAAAATAAAAAAAGACAAGTGATACAAGCGCCCTTTCTGATGCAGAAAGGTGCTTGTTTCCTTGTCTAATTTGTTTGTTATTTCTGCATTAGATGTCAGAAGATAAAATCTTTAACATCTAATAATTGAAAATGCTTAGTTATTCTCTGGGCGGAGTTTACGAACAGTTTCGCCAGCACGCCACATTTCGCTGTCGTGGAGAGCCTTAAGCTCTTTTTCAAGGCCTTCGCGGTAGTCGGGCTTAGAGTTAGAGTCGATAGAGATTTGAGCTTCGTTGCCACTTGCTACGCTCTGATAAAGCTTCTCCATAACGGGCTTGATAGCATCGTGGAAAGGAGTCATCCAGTCGAGTGCACCACGTTGAGCAGTGGTAGAGCAGTTAGCATACATCCAGTCCATACCATTCTTACCAATCATAGGGATGAGCGATTGAGTAAACTCTTCAACAGTTTCGTTGAAAGCTTCAGAAGGAGTATGTCCGTGTTCGCGTAGGGTTTCGTATTGTGCAAGGAACAAACCTTGAACTGCACCCATCAAAGAGCCACGTTCGCCAGTAAGGTCGCTTGTAGCTTCGCGCTTAAAGTCGGTCTTGAACAAGTAGCCCGAACCGATACCTACGCCAAATGCAAGCACCTTATCAGTGGCATGACCAGAGTGGTCTTGGTATACAGCGTATGAAGAGTTCAAGCCACGACCTTCAAGGAACATGGTGCGGAGTGATGTGCCCGAACCCTTAGGTGCTACCATGATAACGTCGATGTCGGCAGGAGGTACAACACCTGTGCGGTCGCTCCAAGTGATTGCAAAACCATGAGAGAAGTAAAGAGTTTTGCCTGGAGTCAAATATTTCTTAAGAGAAGGCCATAACTGCATTTGAGCAGCATCAGAGAGCAACATACAGATGATTGTGCCCTTCTCGGCTGCTTCTTCGAGTGAGAAGAGTGTTTCGCCAGGAACCCAACCATCGGCCTTAGCCTTTTCGTAAGTCTTGCCTTGGCGTTGGCCAACGATAACGTTAAAGCCATTGTCGCGCAAGTTGCAAGCTTGACCAGGACCTTGAACACCATAACCAAGAACGGCAATGGTTTCGTTCTTCAAAATTTCACGTGCTTTTTCCAATGGGAACTCCTCGCGAGTGATTACTTCTTCGATCACACCGCCAAAATTCAATTGTGCCATAATATTTTTGTGTTTAAAGTTTACTCATAGCCTTTAGTTGTGTGGCATGAGCTTCTTTGTGTTAGAATATACCTTTATGGTTTGTTTTAGATTTCTGCTTTAGCTTGTTGTTGCGCTCTTTTTTCTTCTTTGCGCAGTTCAAGAAACTCGTTGAGCTCTTCGCGACGGCTCTTGGTAACAGCAACCACGCCCGAACTAACGTATTGTAAGATGCATCCGTACTCTTTGAGCTTGTGGTAGAGTTCCATGGTCTCTTCGGGCAAACCCTCTTTCGACACAATGGCATAGGTAGAATTAACTTCAACTATTTTGCCATCGTATTGGCGTATAGCCTTAGAGATGTTGCGGTTTTCGATGAGTCGTGCCGTAGCAATCTTATAGAGAGCTTGGTCCATCACAAATATTTCATCGCTCGTGAAGTATTGTGCTTGGATAACATCAATTTTCTTTTCAATTTGCTTTACCACCGTTTGAATGGTATGTTCGTCTGTGTAGGTGGTGATGGTGTAGCGGTGCACCTTTTCAATGCCTGATGCCGAAACGTTAAGGCTTTCGATGTTGAGCTGTCGGCGTGTAAAGACATTGGTTACGAGGTTGAGCACACCTGCCAAGTTTTCAGAGAACACAATGATGGTATAAAGTGTGAGGTCTTTATTGTCTGAGGTCATTTCTTGCGTCTTGTTTAAGGGGTTAAACATGATAGGTAGCAAATTGTTGGGAGCTACTTATGTTTGTGTTCTCTCGGTTTATACTTCGAGCATCATGTCGTCTACATCGTGTCCTGGACAGCACATAGGCAACACGTTGTCTTCTTCGAGTACGGCTGCTTGCAACAAGAATGGGCCTTCGGTGCTTAGCATTGTGTGGATGGCATCGTCGAGTTTGTTGCGGTCTGTAACGGTTAGTACAGGTATGTTGTATGCCTCGGCAATTTTCTCATAGTCAGGGTTCATCATTGGGGTAAATGAGTAGCGATGACTAAAGAACAATTGTTGCCATTGGCGCACATTGCCTAAGAAGTTGTTGTTGAGCAGTATGATTTTAACGGGTGCATGTTGCTCCATGATGGTGCCAAATTCCTCAATGGTCATTTGTAAGCCGCCATCGCCAAGGAATAGGCATACCGTACGGTCGGGGGCACCAAAGGTGGCTCCGATAGCAGCGGGTAGACCGTAGCCCATAGTGCCCATACCACCCGATGTGATAATGCTTCGCTTTTCGGTAAAGCGGAAGTAGCGTGCTGCCATCATTTGGTTTTGTCCCACATCGGTTACGAGCACTGCTTTGTCGTGAGTGAGTTCGCTTACGCGGCGTATCACCTCGCCCATACGCAATGGACCTTCGGTGGGATGTATTTGTGGTTCGATAACCACGTTGCTCTCTTTCTCGTCCCAAACGCGGAAACTCTCGCGCCAATCGTTGTGCTGTTTCTCCTCGAGCAAGGCTGTAACTTGGGGCAAGGTTTCTTTGCAGTCGCCAAGCACGGCAACGTCTACTTGTACGTTCTTGTTGATTTCAGAGGGGTCGATGTCAAAGTGTATCTTGCGTGCTTGCTTGGCGTAAGTGGCAAGATTGCCTGTGATACGATCGTCGAAGCGCATGCCCACTGCAATAAGCAAGTCGCACTCTTGTGTTTTTTTATTAGAGCCTAATGAGCCGTGCATACCCAGCATACCCACATTGAGCGGATGGTTGCTTGGCAGTGCCGAAAGTCCCAGCAAGGTGCATCCAGCAGGCAGTCCAGCCTTTTCAATAAAGGCTTTTAGCTCATTGCTGGCATTGCCCAATTCTACTCCTTGACCCACGAGAACAAGCGGGCGTTTCGCTTCGTTGATGAGCGCGGCAGCCTCGGCAATACTTTGCTTGTCGGTGGTGGGCACGGGGATATAGCTACGAATAAAGTCGATGGTGCCGTGAACGTAGGGCGCTTTTTCTACTTGTGCGTTCTTGGCAAAGTCGAGCACTACAGGGCCCGGACGGCCACTACCTGCAATGTAGAAAGCACGATGAACAGCCCAAGCCACATCTTTGGCCGAACGAATTTGGTACGACCATTTGCTGATAGGCTGCGTGATGTCTACAACGTCGCACTCTTGAAATGCATCGGTGCCCAACATCTTTACGCCTACTTGTCCGGTGATAACAACCATAGGTGTGCTATCCATCATGGCATCGGCAATGCCCGTAATGGTGTTGGTAGCCCCAGGACCACTTGTTACAAGGCACACACCCGTTTGTCCGCTCACGCGTGCATAACCTTCGGCTGCATGAGTGGCAGCTTGTTCATGACGAACAAGGATGTGATTAAGTCGGTCGCGATAGTCGTAAAGAGCATCGTAAACAGGCATAATAGCACCGCCAGGGTAGCCAAACAATGTAGTAACACCCTCGTCTAAGAGTGCGCGCATCAATATTTCAGCACCCGTAATGAGCGAGCCTCCGTTGGTTTCAACAGGCTCTTGTTGCTGAGATTGTGCTTCTTTTATAGTGTTCTGACTCATGTGCAATTGTTATTTTCATGTGCTAAACACTCTTGAATATAAGTGTGGATGCGTGTTGGCAGTCAAAGCCTTGTACTTATCAAAAATGTTTAGTTTTATGTCTTAGAGTTTAGGTAAGAGAGTTGTTGTAGGCACTCTCTTTATTATATGTCTCTCACGCCACCTTTGTCGGCGCTGCTCACCATGCTTGCATAAGCTCTTAGGGCCTTGCTCACCTCGCGTTTGCGTTGCAAGGGGCGCATGGGGCGTGCAGCAAGTTCTTCGTCGGTGAGGTGAACAGATATGGTGCGTGAGGGTATATCAATTTCGATAATGTCGCCATCAACAATTTTGCCAATAGCTCCGCCAGCTGCAGCCTCGGGCGAAATATGACCTATACTAAGGCCCGATGTACCGCCTGAGAAGCGTCCGTCGGTGATAAGAGCACAAGCCTTGCCAAGGTGACGGCTCTTGATGTAAGAGGTGGGGTAGAGCATCTCTTGCATGCCCGGACCGCCTTTAGGACCCTCGTGAGTTATAACTACCACATCGCCTGCTTTTACCTCTCCGCCAAGAATGCCTTTGCAAGCATCGTCTTGAGAGTCGTAAACGCGTGCAGGACCTTCAAAGTGCCATAGGCTCTCGTCTACACCTGCCGTCTTTACTACGCAACCATCTTTTGCAATGTTGCCAAACAATACGGCAAGTCCGCCATCTTTGGTGTAAGCGTGTTCGAGGTTACGAATGCAACCTTCGTTGCGGTCGGCATCGAGCGAGGGCCATTGTGCATTTTGCACGCCCATTTCTGTGCAGAACTTACCAGCTGGGGCACTGTGGTATATGCGGTCGGCCTCGGGGTCGATGGTGGGGGCGGTGATGTCATATTTCTTAATATCCTCGCCAAGGGTGCTACCATTCACTCTGTGTGCATCAAGGTTTAACAAGTTGCCTTTAGCCAATTCGCCAAGAATGCCAAGCACGCCACCAGCGCGGTTGCACTCTTGTACGGAGTACTTTTGTGTGTTGGGCGATAGCTTGCAAAGGCAAGGCACGTGGCGACTCAGTTGGTCAATGTCTTGCATCTTAAAGTCTACACCAGCCTCGTTAGCCACAGCCAATAGGTGGAGCACGGTGTTGGTGCTTCCGCCCATTGCAATGTCGAGGGTCATAGCGTTTAAGAAAGCCTGACGAGTGGCAATAGAGCGTGGTAGGACGGAGGTATCGCCGTCTTCGTAATATTTATATGCGTTCTTTACAATAAGTTTAGCTGCATCTTCAAACAGTTTGCGACGATTAACGTGTGTGGCCAATATAGTTCCGTTGCCAGGGAGCGAAAGTCCTAATGCTTCGGTAAGGCAGTTCATAGAGTTGGCTGTAAACATGCCCGAACAGCAACCGCATCCAGGGCAAGCACGCTGTTCTACTTGTGCCAAATCGTCGTCGCTAACAGAGGTGTCGGCACCTTTTATCATAGCTGTGATAAGGTCTACGTTCTCACCCTTAAACTTTCCAGCTTCCATCGGACCACCGCTAACAAACACGGTAGGGATGTTGAGGCGCATAGCAGCCATGAGCATGCCCGGTGTGATTTTGTCGCAGTTGGAAATGCAAACCAATGCGTCGGCTTTGTGAGCCTGCACCATATACTCTACAGAGTCGGCTATGATGTCGCGCGAGGGCAATGAGTAGAGCATACCATCGTGTCCCATGGCAATGCCATCGTCAATGGCAATGGTATTGAACTCGGCAGCATAGCATCCCAACTTCTCAATTTCTTTTTTTACCAATTGTCCTACTTCGTGTAAATGAGTATGACCTGGTACAAATTGAGTGAACGAATTGGCGATAGCTATAATAGGCTTGCCGAACTGCTCGCGTTTCATACCTGTGGCAATCCACAACGCACGCGCACCAGCCATGCGTCTTCCTTCTGTGCTAAATGCACTACGCAACTGAATTTTCATAGCTTCTTATCTGTGATATGTTATTTTGAAGCCAACGCATGTAATATGCATAATTATATTGCTGCGTTGCTTGCAGTTTATTATTTTTGCTATTGTAATTGGTTGCAAATGTAAACAATATTCCAATACGGAAGTACAAAATGTTAGAAAACTTTCTTTTTATTCTGATTTATTGTTCTACTTTACGCTCAAAAGTGCAAAAAACGTGCAATAATGATATGATTTTGTCATAAATGTGGACAGTGAATGATATATGCATACATGCAAATATATGCATACGCATAACATTTTTTACAGAATGTATAAACAAATAGATTGTATGTTGTGCTTTTTTTGTAAACTTGCATATCAAACCATAAGATTATGGCGCATATTGTCTTTTTCTTCAAAATTGGCAATATGTTTTTTTGTGCCATAAGCATATGGGGGGCTATAAATTCTGTCGCAATAGATTGTGCGGTATCGGAAGTGTAATTTTTCTCTGAGCATATGGGTTGCGGCTCAACAATTAAAGCAAGTTTTATTGTATTCGTCTTGCACCATATTTGTTAAGTAGTAGAAGGAGCATAGCGGGCTATGTAACTGAAACTACTTACAAAAGGACACTTTTGAGAGCGTGCAAGACATTCGGTAAAATAGATGAAAGCTAAAAACAGAATTTATAGAACCATCCATATAGTGATAGTAAACAAAAACTAACGATTATATTATGATAACATTTACGCTTTCGCTTATAGCCCTCATAGTGGGCTACTTGGTTTACGGAAAATTTGTGTCGCGCATATTTCAGCCCGATGCTTCGCGTCCAACCCCAGCAATGGAGCACCCCGATGGTGTGGATTATTTGCCTCTGCCCATTTGGAAGGTTTTTATGATTCAGTTTCTCAACATAGCTGGTACTGGACCTATATTTGGTGCCATCATGGGAGCTAAGTATGGACCATCGGCTTACTTGTGGATTGTGTTTGGGTGTATTTTTGCTGGAGCAGTCCACGATTATTTGAGCGGAATGCTTTCTATTCGCAATAATGGTGCGGGATTGCCCGAGTTGATAGGCAAATATTTAGGCAACAGCACCAAGATGGTGATGCTTGTATTTTCGGTTGTGTTGCTCGTAATGGTGGGTGCCGTGTTTGTTTATAGCCCGGCTATCATATTGAGCGGAATGACGGGCGATATAACGATATGGCTCGTGGTGATATTTCTTTACTACGTGTTGGCTACAATGCTACCTATTGACAAAATTATAGGTAAGGTTTATCCGCTCTTTGCCATTTCGCTTTTGTTTATGGCAGCTGCATTGATGATAGGGTTGTATATCAAGTTTCCGCATCTACCCGAGTTGTGGGATGGTTTGGGCAACATGGCTGCAAAGGCTGACAAAAGTGCCACTGCTCCATTATTCCCCTGCTTGTTTATAACCATAGCTTGTGGTGCCATTAGTGGTTTTCATGCCACACAAAGCCCCTTGATGGCGCGTTGCATAAAGAACGAACGAATGGGATTTCCCGTGTTTTATGGTTCGATGATAACCGAAGGTATTGTGGCATTGATTTGGGCTACGGTGTCGATGTATTTCTTCTATGCCACCCCCGAACAGGGATATAATGTTGTGGCAGGAGCTGCCGAAACAGGCTTTCACACGGCTGCACCAAAGGTGGTAAGCCTTGTTTGCAACGATTGGTTGGGCATTTTGGGCGGCATCTTAGCATTGCTTGGAGTTGTGGCTGCACCTATTACAAGTGGCGACACAGCTTTTAGAAGTGCACGCTTGATTATAGCCGACTTTTTGCATTTGTCGCAGCGTCCTATTGCCAAACGTTTGGCTGTGAGTATCCCCTTGTTTGTGGTGGCTTTAGCCTTGCTGATGTGGCAGATAGACAATCCCGATGGTTTTAATGTGATATGGCAATACTTTGGATGGGCCAACCAAGCATTGTCGGTGTTCACCCTATGGATGCTCACCGTATATCTTGTGCGTGAACATAAACCTTACATCATTACGCTCATTCCTGCATTGTTTATGACCACCGTTTGCTCTACCTTCCTTTTTGTATCGCCACATGCTTTTGGTTTGCCAATTGCTATAGGTTATTCGCTTGGTGCAATATGCTTAATAGTAGCTTTTGTTTGGTTCTGTGTGTGGAAAAAGAAGCAAGCATAATTGTAAGTGTTCAAGCATAATTGTAAGTGCTCAGAATTATTTATCTTATAGGATATGATTCTGAGCACTTATATTATTTTGGTTGTTGGTAATTGATGTATTATAAATTTTAAGCACATGTCGTTTCTATACAAAGATACGTATTCTTGCATCCTACATGAACCCTTGTTGCTTAAGAGCATCTAATAAGCCGATGGACATTTGTTCGCAATCAGCTTGGGTGTAGCGGATGTCAGTAAACACCTGTGCTAACGTTTCTTTGTGGTTGATTTCAACAAAGTGCTTGTTGATGGGCATTTGTTCTTTTGCGGTATAGTCGCGGTCGATGCTCTCGGGGGTAGCTTGCTTATAGGTCTCGTTGTGGCGGATGGCAGAGAGTGGAAGTCGCTCCGAAGCATCGGGTGCTTCGTCGGGCCAACCCAATGTAATGGTGGCTACAGGCATAACCAATTGGGGCAATTCGAGCACCTCGATGATGCGCTGAGACTGGTAAATGGTGGTGCCCAAAAAGCAAAGTCCCAAGCCTTGTGCCTCTGCCAAATCGCAAAAGCGTTGGCAATATAGTAGGGCATCAGTTAGGGCATTTTGATAAGACAGAAAGTTGTTGTAGCCAGGGTTTGCATTGCGTTGTAGTGCCCATTCGGTGGTTCGGCTATAGTCGGCACAAAAGGTGAGCACCACGGGAGCTTGTGTCACCATGGGTTGGTTAAAGTGAGCTGGAGAGAGTTGTTGCTTCTTCTCTTTGCTGCGTGTCACCACAACTGAGTAGAGCTGTAGATTGCCCATTGTTTGTGTGTGTTCAGCCTCTGTTAGGAGTTGGTTGAGCAGAGCGTCTGATACGTCTTGTTTCTTGTATTTTCTGATAGATTTTCGCATAGTTGTTAAGTTACTATTCGTAATTATTTCCTTCATTCTTCCACACTTCCCTTACAGCATTGCGCATCATAAAGATGTGGTGGATTTGTGCTGCATAGGTAGGATTGTCCTTGTGTTTGTCAAGGATGTCGTAGTAGAGCGACACCGTTTGTTTAAGGTCTTTAATGAAGGTAGCTTTATCCATTTGTAGCGAAGTGGGTAGGTGGTCAAAGTGGGTTTGAAACCATGTTTTCACTTCGTTAAGTTCTTCGTCGGTGTAATGTTTCTTAAATTCCATTGAGCTTGTTCAGATATTACAACTGTCTGCGGTGGACTTTTGATTATAAGTGGGTATTCAAAATGAATTTTGAGCACCTACTTAATAAATAATGAGGGTTAGGATATTTTTGTGAATAACACAATATGGTTATCCTCTAAAAACATTTCTAACCCTCATTTATTTGCATTAAAAATTCTCTTTTTAATCTTCCTCGTTGCGCTCTTTTAGGGCATCAGCAATCTTCTGCTCAAGTTCGTCAGACAGCTCAGGATTGTCTTTAATTACTTTCTTTACAGCGTCGCGGCCTTGACCTAATCGGGTTTCGCCATAGCTAAACCACGAGCCACTCTTCTTAATAATGCCAAGTTCAACACCGAGGTCTACGATTTCGCCCACGTGAGAGATGCCTTCGCCAAAGGTAATTTCAAATTCTGCTTTGCGGAAGGGAGGTGCCACTTTGTTCTTCACAATCTTAACTCTTACTTGGTTGCCGATAGGGGTGTCGCCATCTTTAAGTGTGGTAACTCGGCGGATGTCAAGGCGTACAGAGGCATAGAACTTCAAGGCATTACCACCCGTAGTAGTTTCGGGATTGCCAAACATCACACCAATCTTTTCGCGCAACTGGTTGATGAATATACAAGTGGTATTAGTCTTACTGATGGTAGAGGTGAGCTTGCGCAATGCTTGGCTCATAAGGCGTGCTTGTAGGCCCACTTTATTGTCGCCCATGTCGCCTTCGATTTCGGCTTTAGGTGTAAGAGCTGCCACGGAGTCGATAACGATGATGTCGATGGCAGACGAACGAATAAGTTGGTCGGCAATCTCAAGTGCTTGTTCACCGTTGTCGGGCTGAGAGATGAGCAGTTCGTCTACATCAACTCCCAATTTTTTGGCATAAAAGCGGTCGAATGCATGTTCTGCATCGATGAACGCTGCTATGCCACCAGCCTTTTGTGCCTCAGCAATGGCATGGATGGCCAAGGTGGTTTTACCCGATGATTCGGGACCATAAATCTCAATGATACGACCTTTAGGATAGCCGCCAACGCCTAATGCAGCATTGAGGGCTAAACTGCCAGTAGGGATAACCTCTACATCTTCAATCTGCTCGTCGCCAAGTTTCATTACCGAACCACGACCAAAGTCCTTCTCTATTTTTGCCATAGCAGCTTGCAAAGCTTTAAGCTTTTCGCTGCTTGCTGTTGTTTCTTCTGTATTTTTTGCCATATATTGTTATAATTGTGTATTTGTGTGCCATGCAAGTTTGTATAAACAGGTGTTCAAAGTCAATGAATATGAATTTGTAAACATATCAATTCATGCAGAACATAAGCGCATAAGCTAATATTGAATACCTATTTGTTGCCTATTGATAGGTAGATATCAGTAATGCAAAGATAGCATTAATCATTGGGCAATGAAAAAATTATCACACAAATCGCTTGCTTTTTTTAGCAATAAATGTCTATAAACGTTTTTGCAGAACCGCCCTTTATCCTTTTTTCAGGACCTTGAGTACTTGTTTGGCAATGCTCTTCATGCCTTTTACCGATGGATGCCCTGTTTTTTTGTCGATGTTCTTAAGCTTGATGATAGGCACATGGTAATGTTGGCATACCTTTTCGACCGAAGTGTTTATATCGTTGCTCAAGCCATCATTCAATACAAAATATACTTTAACATTAGGATAGTACAAGCAAATGTCGTTAAGCATTTTAGCCATGCCTGGCCGGAATTGAAAAAGGTTGTCGCGCTGCCAATCTGCATATTGGTAGTTACCCATTTTAACGTTTGCCCAAGAGTCGTTTGTGGCACCACAAATTAATATAATGTCGGGGTTGCCAAGGTTGGGCACACGTGTTATAAATGAACGGTCGGTGTAGTCCTCACCCCGATACCCTCTGTTGCAGATAGTGGCTCCCGAATAGGCATCAATAACACCTCGTTTGTATCCACCCTCTTTTATTACTTGCCACCACCATGTTTGCTCAACACATGTTACATCTGTCATATCCTTGCGTGCAGGATTGAAGTACCACACTGCATTCCCTTTAGGATTAAAGCCTTCGAAGGTAGAATAGGAGTCGCCCAACACTGCTATTGTGGGGCGTACCTGCGACATTATTTGCATTGGTAGCAACAATAAAAGAATGGCGAGAATGTATGATTTTTTCATATTTGAATAGTTCTTTCATAAAGAAATAATAAAGGGTGGTTCTAAAAAAACAACTTATAGAACCACCCTGATTTGTATTTAAAATGTTGAATGCTTACTTACCAATAAGTAGATGCCATCTTAAGCATATACTATTATTTACCAAGTTTTTCAACAAAATAGTTGCTGATGGTGCGGAACAAATGTAAGCGTGTGTTGCCACCAAAGATATTGTGGTTGCGGTTGGTATAAACCTGCTGACGGAACATCTTGCCAGCTTGTACATAAGCCTCGCTCACCTCGGTAAAGTTGCGGAAGTGTACGTTATCGTCGGCTGTGCCATGGATAAGCAAGAGGTCGCCACTAAGGTTGCCTGCTCTCTGTATAGGATTTACGGCATAACCATCGGCATTCTCCTTAGGAGTGCGCATGTAGCGTTCGGTATATACGGTGTCGTAGTACTTCCAGTTGCTTGGGGCTGCCACTGCTACACCTGCACGGAACACGGGGCGACCTTCGCTCATTGACATCAATGTGTTGAAGCCACCAAAGCTCCAACCCCATATAGCAATGCGGTTTTTATCAACGTAGGGCAGATTGCCAAGATAAATGGCTGCTTCAACCTGATCGTGCGACTCTTTCTCGCCCAATCGTAGATAGGTGCATTTTTCAAAATCGGCACCTCGTGCACCTGTGCCACGGCCATCAACGCAAGCAAAAATAAAGCCTTGCTGTGCCATGTAGCTTTCCCACACTCCGCCAGGGTAGAAGCCCATGTTCCATGAGTCGGTAACCTCTTGCGAGCCTGGACCCGAGTATTGGTACATAATAACGGGGTATTGCTTGTTAGCATCAAAGTTTTGTGGCTTAATCATCCACCCATTCAGTTCAATGCCATCGGCTGTCTTGAAACTGAAAAATTCTTTTTTGCCCAAGAGTGGAGTAACCATCTTTTTAAGTTCTGCATTGTCTACCATCGTTGATATTACCTTGCCGTTTGTGGCATTGCAAAGCGTTGTTACAGGAGGTTGAGTTGCAGACGAATAGATGTTGAGAAAGTATTTCATCGAAGAGCTGAAAGTGGCAGAGTTGCTACCTTGTTGCTGCGAGAGTTTGTGCTCTTTTCCGCTCTTATCCATGGCGTAAACGGCTGTGCGCAAGGGGCTTTCTTGGTGTGATGCGTAGTAAAAACGACCACTATTGGCATCGTAACCATAGAAAGCAGCCACATCGTAGTTGCCCTTGGTTACTTGGCGCTCAAGTTTGCCATTGATGTTGTACCAATAGATGTGCTTGTAGCCCGAACGGTCTGAAATATAAGCAAAGTGGTCGCCATAGAACTTTAGGCTACCGTATGCACTCTCTGTAACATATTTGCTATTTTGCTCTTGCACAACCAGTTTGCATTCGGTACTACGTGGGTTGGCCATGTAGATATTCATGTGGTCTTGATGGCGATTGAGCGTTACCACAGCAAGCTTTGAAGCATCGGCTGTAAACTGAATGCGAGGAATGTAACCATCAGAATCGAGTGGGAGTTTGAGCGTGCGTGTTACACGGTTCTTAATGTCGAAAGTCATTACGCTCACATCGCTATTTTTGGCTCCTGCCACAGGATACTTGTAGTTGTACGAACCAGGATATTCGTCGTATTCGCTACGAGTGGGGTAGGCCCCTTTAAATTCTTGAATACTATAAATGGGCACTTTGCTTTCGTCGTAGCGTATCCATGCAAGCATTTGGCTGTCTGACGAGAAGTCAAACGAACGATTGGTTGAAAACTCCTCTTCGTTTACCCAGTCGGGGAGTCCATTGATAACCTCGTTAAACTTTCCGTCCTTTGTAACTTGGCTCTCAGCATTGCCAAAAAGCAGTTTCACAAGGAAAAGGTTATTGTCGCGTACAAAGGCAATCACGTTGCCATCGGGCGAGAAAAGAGGCATTTGTTGCGGTCCGCCCTCTGAGAGTGCTTCAAACTTTTTGTTCTCTACATCATATATATAGTAAACAGCTGTGTACGAACGGCGATAAATAGCTTTGGTTTGTGTGCGCAACAATATGCGGCGCTCATCGGGCGACATAATGTAGCCATCAATGGCATTGAGCTTTTTAGGACCGCGTGCATTGTCGGCATCAAAAAGCACCTCAATCTCCTTGCCCGTCTTAAACGAACGACGAATAATACGCTTGTTATCATTAGAAAGTTGCGTATAACTTTCGCCGTCCTTCATGGGGTTCACACCATATACATACTGAGGATTGTACTTACCACCTGTGATGTCCTCAAGAGTTAATTGCTGATTGGTTTGTGCCAATAATTGCGACCCAGTATAGGCTGTTCCGCCTATGAATAAACTGGCCACAAAAAGAAGAAATCGTTTCATTCGTATGTAATTTTCTAATAATTTATGGCAAAGGTAATGAATTAAATGCGTAAATGTTTGCTAAGCAAAGTCGAAATACTTAATTTTGCTATACAACAATTATAAAAGTATGCAAAAGAGTTCAATATATAACTATTGTGTAGAACCATTTACTGAAGATTACTTTGGTTCTCTATCGTGGGGTAATATAGGCAACTTATTGTTGCGTTGTGCATCACTCCATGCAGGAGAACATGGTTTTGGATATCCACAAATGATAAAGTTGCACCATGCGTGGGTATTGTCGCGCTTGGTTATAGAAATTAACAAAATGCCTGCAACGGGCGAATCTTTTAGCATTGAAACATGGGTGGATAAACTTTATAGACAGTTTACCGATCGCCACTTTAGCATATTGCGTAAGGATGGCACAGCCTATGGACATGCCACAAGCATTTGGGCACTTATAGACACATCAACCCGCATGCCTGCCGATTTGGAGACACTACCCGATGGTGGATTTACGGGCGTGCTTATCCCCGAACGCCCCGCTCCCATTCCATCAATGGGGCGCATACGACTAAAGCATCCTCAACTTGTTTTAACGCATAAGGCTGCATACTCTGACCTCGACATCAATGGTCATGTTAATTCTATTCGCTATATAGAGTTACTACTCGATAGTATGCCTCTTTCGCAACTCAAAGAGCAACCTATTCAACGCATCGAAATGGCCTATTGTCTTGAAGCATATTGTGGTGACACCTTAGAAGTTTATCATGAGGTGGATGAAAAAGACGCAAACAGACACCTGTTTGAAATAAAAGTAGGCGAGAAAGTTATCGTAAAAGGCTCTGTAAAAAACTGAATGGAACTTTGGTAAAAATGAGTATTAACTATTAAAAATCTCATAATCATGAAAAAGATACTTTTAGCAATGTCGCTTTTGTGCATGACGTTGAGCGCAAACGCAAATAGTGCAAAGAAAAATACGCTTGTAGGTATTTGGCAACAAGTACAATTTGACTCTAAAGCAGGGCATTTTATCAATTTGCCCGTGTGGAAAGTACTTGAAAATGATGGTAGTTTTCATGTGTTTTTAATAGCAGATCCTAAGTGCCAATGCATCATTACCAATCAAGGTAAATATACCGTGAAAACAGACTCTACATTTGTTGAACACGTTACGGGGTCTATCACAGATGCCAACTTGGTGGGGCGCAACAATACCATTACTTATCATTTTGATGGACAAGATAAAATGCGCGTAACATACCAAATGCCTTCGGCTACATCGAAAGCTGAAGAAACATGGGTGCGGGTGAAACTCGAAATGCCTAAGTAATAAGTAGGTATTCAAAATTAATTTATATAATCATGTTCTACATTAATTGATATGCCTTAGCACATTGTTTCCGCCAGAACCACAGGCTTCATCGGTCACGTAGCCCGCTACGCTCCCTTTTCAGCCTATGCTTCTG
>DJEH01000080.1:0-4799 GCA_002431845.1 Prevotellaceae bacterium UBA5903
GTGATACGAGCGTATCATGGGCGTGATACGAGCGTATCGTGGACGTGATACGAGCGTATCACGGGCGTGATACGCCAATACCTTTCGTAAGATAGTTTTCTGAGCAAACGTTTTATAACTGATTATCAACGGTTTACGAGTTATCAAGAGTATAGCATTAGAGTATAAAAAAAATTTCATCATTGCCATTTAACAAATCGTGCATAGGCATAGCAAGAGAGAACTTACTTATTTTGGCTGATGAGTGATTGGCTTTATCAACAAACAGAGTGCATTAAATTAAAATAAAAAGAAGTATATTTGCATATAAGTAGGTGACTAAAATCTATATGGGATGTGCCCTTATGTTGACTCTCTTTTTTGATACCTCCTTATGCTCTGACATATTCATTAACAACCACAAATACATTCTATTATGCTATTAATGCCTAATTGTAAAATAAACATCGGTCTCAACGTCGTATCAAAACGTACTGATGGCTACCATAATCTTGAAACCGTGTTCTACCCTATTCCGCTCCGCGACAATTTGGAGTTTAAAGAGATAAAAGACGAAGAGGATTGCGCTTTCCGCTTAACTCAAGAAGGGGTTAAGGTAGAGGGAAGGCCCGAGGACAACCTTGTGGTAAAAGTATACCTTTCGCTTAAAGATGAATTTGAACTGCCACCGCTCGACATTTTCTTGTACAAGCACATTCCGATGGGAGCAGGACTGGGGGGTGGTAGTAGCGATGCTGCCGCTATGATGCGCGGACTCAACGAGATTTATGAACTGGGGATGCTTGAATACGAAATGGAAAAGCGCATTGCCAAGTTTGGTGCCGATTGCGCCTTTTTCATACAAAACACTCCAGCCTATGCCACCGGCATCGGCGACGAGCTAACACCCATCAACTTATCGTTGAAAGGCAAATTCATCGTTTTGGTTAAACCCGACGTTTTTGTTTCGACCAAAGAGGCTTACGCTCATATACATCCACACGCAGCCGACACACCATTATTAAAAGCCATTGCGCAGCCAATGGAACATTGGAAAGATATGGTGGTAAACGACTTTGAGGCGTCGGTGTTCCCCTTGCATCCTGAACTGCCTGCTATCAAACAGACTTTATACGACATGGGGGCCATCTATGCAGCAATGAGCGGCAGCGGTAGCACGATATTCGGCATTTTTGATCGCCCTGTACCCGAGGCAAAGAGCGTGTTCAATAAGGACTTTGTATTTACACAAAAGCTTATCCGATGATTTACTTTTTTTCTGGAACAGGCAACTCGCTTTGCATAGCTCAACACATTGCACAAAGCTCCAACGACAGATTGTGCAAAATGACCGACCCCGATGCTACAGCAAAAGAGTGGCGTGATGACGAGCCTATAGGCTTTATTTTTCCGGTTTACGCGTGGGGACTGCCCAAAGTGGTAGATGCTTTCTTGGCAAAATTGGCTCCAACCGATAGGCCTCACTACACCTATGCAATCTTTACCTGCGGCGACGATATTGGCATGGCAGACCATGTGCTCATGCATGCTCTGAGCAAAAGAGGGTGGCAGATTAACGACATATTTTCTGTCGTTATGCGCGAAACGTATATTTGCCTACCGGGATTTGAAATCGACACAAAGGAGGTGGAGCATAAAAAACTTGAAGTTGCTCTTGCCAAGGCTGAAGCTATAGCAAAATACATCAATACTAAAAGAAAGGACAAAAAATATACGTCTGTCTCTGAAACCGATTACGACATAAAATGTAAGGAGTTAAACCATGGGAGCATTCCTTGGATTAAGAGTTATATCATAAGACCATTGTTCAACTCGTTGCTGATTAACGACAAACATTTTCATGTAAACAAGAAAGTTTGTACACACTGTGGTAAATGCCAACGAACTTGTCCGTTGGGAAACATTTCGCTTAATCAGGGCATGCCACAATGGAATGGACATTGCACACATTGCCTACGCTGCTACCACATTTGTCCCAATCACGCCATTGAATACGGATTTTTTACGAAAGGAAAAGGTCAAGTGAAAATTAATTTATAATTTTGCCGACCGCTTGCATAGGCTCCTTGCCTACTGCTGCACAGAGACATTTGATATTTCAATTATATACTAAAATATAACTCACACACAACAATGAACAACGAATGGTTTGAATGTAAAGTTAAATACGAAAAAACAATGGAGAATGGTTTGGTAAAGAAAGTTACTGAGCCTTACTTGGTTGATGCACTTAACTTTACTGAAGCTGAAAACCGTATTATCGAAGAGATTACTCCTTTTATGACTGGTAGCTTTGAGGTTAGCGACATTAAGCGCGCACACTATGCAGAGCTATTTGAAGCTCCAACCGACGATAGCGCCGACAAGTTTTTCCGTGCTAAATTGGTGTTTATCACACTCGACGAAAAGAGCGGAAAAGAAAAGAAAAGCTCGCAAAACGTGCTTATACAAGCAAGCGACTTACGCGACTCTATCGTTCGTCTTGACGAAGGCATGAAGGGCTCAATGATGGATTATACCATTGCCTCTGTAACCGAAACGGCTATCATGGACATCTTCCATTACGCTGTTCATCATAAAAAAGACGACGACAAACCCGAATACGAGCAAGAGCCACAAGCATAGCGCAGAGTAAGCACAGAGCATAATTGTAGCTTTTAACTCTATTTTTCGGAAAGAAGATTTATAAAAGAACTCTTCAAACAAAAGTATGTCTGAAGTAATTTTTTCTACAAAAAAAATGACACAAGAAACTACTGCGTGCAACATTCATCTTAAGGAAATAAAGAGCACCATCAAACCAGGTGTTGAACTTGTTGCTGTATCAAAATTTCATCCCGCAAGTCTCATATCAGAAGCATACGACGAGGGACAACGCATATTTGGTGAGAGCAGAGTTCAAGAACTTCAAGGCAAACACGATGTGCTACCCAAAGATATTCAATGGCACTTTATAGGGCATTTACAACCTAATAAAGTGAAATATATTGCTCCGTACATCTCACTCATACATGCCGTTGACAGCTACAAATTGCTAGCTGAAATCAATAAGCAAGGAGCCAAAAATAATCGCGTAATACCTTGTTTGCTCGAACTGCATATTGCACAAGAGGCTACCAAATATGGCTTTTCTATTGACGAGTGCACAGCGTTGTTAGAAACAGCAGAATGGAGAGAACTTAAGAATGTACAGATAGCCGGACTTATGTGTATGGCGTCTAACACCTCCGATGAAGAGCAAATCAGACACGAGTTTCGCACGGCAAATGAGTATTTCAAAAAAGTGAAAGAGCAGTTTTTTACCAGTGACAGCAACTTCTGCCAACGCTCATGGGGTATGTCGCACGACTACACTATAGCCATGGAAGAAGGCGCTACATTGGTTAGAATTGGTACAGCTATTTTTGGCGAAAGAGAATACTAAAGAACTCTGATTTTTATTAGCGTTGCATCTAACGCTAACACTACAATAGGCATACAGATTATGGGCCAAACTACCCGCTATCTGTATGCCTATCATTGTATGCCTATCATTGTACCAAATGGTTTTCGTTTATAACAAAATCATGCAGAACACCTACTTACCATCTTTCATCAATACGCTAAAATGTGTTTCTATAAATTGCACATGCGCATTGGCTTAGCACGCTGGCATTACAAAAAAAAATAGAGAATGCACTTTTACGTACATTCTCTATTTATTTTTAAGGATTAGCGATAAGTTTTCCTATCCTATAATAGGATTACTCACCCTTTTCCATCTTAGCCTTGAGAGCTGCCAATGCATCGTTCTCACCAAGTGAAGTTGTAGCTGCTTGGTTTTGGATAGCTGCAGTTTCGTTAGCTTTGCTCTTGTTTGCACGAGGCTTACGAGCTGCGGGAGCTTCTGCACCACGCTTAGCGTCTTCGAATGTGCGGCTATGAGAAAGGATGATGCGCTTGCTGTCCTTGTTGAACTCAATAACCTTGAATGGGAGCTTCTCACCCTCTTTTGCGTGAGAACCATCTTCCTTTACAAGGTGCTTAGGAGTAGCGAAGCCTTCAACACCATATTCGAGCTGAACAACTGCGCCCTTGTCCATGAGTTCTACGATAGTACCTTCGTGAACACTACCTTCAGTAAATACGTTCTCAAATACATCCCAAGGATTTTCTTCAAGTTGCTTGTGACCAAGTGAAAGACGACGATTGTCCTTATCTATTTCAAGAACAACAACCTCGATGTCTGCACCAATTTGAGTAAACTCTGATGGGTGCTTAATCTTCTTAGTCCAAGAAAGGTCTGAAATGTGGATAAGACCATCTACACCTTCTTCAAGTTCTACAAATACACCAAAGTTAGTGAAGTTGCGAACCTTAGCGTGATGACGTGAACCTACAGGATACTTAACCTCAATATCCTTCCAAGGATCGTCCTTAAGTTGCTTGATACCAAGAGACATCTTGCGTTCTTGACGGTCGAGAGTCAAAATAACAGCCTCTACTTCGTCGCCTACCTTAAGGAAGTCTTGTGCTGAACGAAGGTGTTGGCTCCAACTCATTTCGCTTACGTGGATAAGACCTTCAACACCTGGAGCGATTTCTACAAATGCACCATAGTCAGCCATAACCACTACCTTACCCTTAACCTTGTCACCTACCTTGAGGTTAGGATCAAGTGCATCCCAAGGATGTGGAGTAAGTTGCTTCAAACCTAAAGCAATGCGCTTCTTCTCTTCATCAAAGTCGAGGATAACAACATTGAGTTTTTGGTCGAGCTGTACAATCTCGTGTGGATCGTTTACGCGGCCCCAAGAGAG
>DJEH01000080.1:4907-8532 GCA_002431845.1 Prevotellaceae bacterium UBA5903
GAATACACCATAAGAAGTGATGTTCTTAACTGTACCTTCAAGTACTTGACCCTTTTGAAGTTTAGAGATAATCTCTTGCTTCTGAGCCTCGAGTTCAGCCTCGATAAGAGCCTTGTGAGATACAACAACGTTCTTGTATTCTTGGTTGATCTTAACAACCTGGAATTCCATTGTCTTACCAACGAATACATCGTAGTCGCGAATAGGCTTAACGTCGATTTGTGAACCTGGCAAGAAAGCTTCAATGCCAAAGATGTCTACAATCATACCACCCTTAGTGCGGCACTTGATGTAACCCTTGATGATTTCCTTGTTCTCGAGAGCTGCATTTACACGTTCCCAAGACTTGCTTGCACGAGCCTTCTTGTGTGACAATACGAGTTGACCACGCTTGTCTTCCTGATTTTCAACGTAAACTTCTACCTTGTCGCCTACCTTGAGTTCAGGATTGTAACGGAATTCGCTAACAGGGATGATACCATCACTCTTGTAACCAATGTTAACGACAACCTCACGCTTGCTGATTGAGATTACAGTACCTTCAACAACTTCGTTTTCATTTACACGACCGAGAGTGCTATCATAAGCCTTCTCTTGTTCGTCGTGACTTTGAGTTGATTCTACTGTACCATTTTCAAATGCGTTCCAGTCGAAATCCGCAAGGGGTGCAATGTTTTTTAAATTCTCCATTTAATAAGTTAATAATAAAGTGAATAATAACGGCTTTGGTTCTATACAAGCTAACTACAGTAGGAATGGGGTGGGCACTCGGCCCTCAGTGGAGAAGTTATTCGAACTGTGCTCGACATGTATTTGCCAAAACTCAATGCAAAAGTACAATATTATTTCTATTTGAAATTCATATTCTTGTATTATTTTGTAATAATGAATAACTTAGCTATTGTTTTTGCTCATAAATGCTATATGAACATACGTTTTTTGCTTATATCGTTATACAAAAAAACAACCTGTATATTATTCTCGTTAATAGTGGGTGAAAGAATAACATACAGGTTGCTTATAACCTAAGTATTGTGATTTGCCAAGATGTTTATCCCTTTAAAAAGAAACAACATTGCTTGGTTGCTTATGCTTATCGCTTATCTTTTTCAAAATAATTATGTCCGTAACCATAGCCGTAGCCATAGCCATATCCATAACGATAACTACCATATTTGCTACTTACATAGGGAGCACCATTTAACAAGATAGCCATATTCTTATAGGTCTTAGACAAATAGAGCTCGTCTACATCCTTCAAAATTCTTCTATCCATTAAGCCCGCACGTACTACAAACAATGTGGCATCTGCATATTGCTTAATGATGTTTGTATCTGCTACAATGTCTACAGGTGGACAATCAATAATGATGCAATCATACATCTCGCGAAGTTGTTTGAACATACTCGTTAGTTTATCGTTCAAAAGCAACTCGGCTGGGTTGGGTGGAATTACACCCACAGGCAAAATGTCTGCCCCTTTTGCAATACAATCATGCACAATCACATCATCTATATTGCTTACCATACCGCATGCATAAGACGTAAAGCCATGCTTGGGCGAATTAACATATTCGCTCAACGAAGCACGACGCAAGTCAAAATCGATAACCAACACACGCTTTTTCTTCAATGAAAGCACCTTACCAAGGTTCATTGCAATAAAACTCTTACCAGAGCCAGGGTTAAAGCTTGTGAGCATTGCTACTTTGCCCTTATTGGCCATAAAGTAGTCAAGTTTTGTGCGCAAAATGCGGAAAGATTCGTTGATAAGATCTCTGTTGTTTTCCTTCACGTAGATATCTCTTATCATATCTTTCTTTTCACGCTTAAACCAAGGTGTTTTCTTTGCAAGCGCAGGTATTTCGGCCAGCATGGGCACTTGCATACCATCTAAGTCGGCACGACCACGCACTGTCTTATTGAGCGATTCGCGCAAGAATAAAATGCCAATAGGAATAGCAGCACCCGCCACAATAGCTATCAACAATATCATACTACTCTTAGGCGAAGAAGGAGCATTCGACCCTATTGGTGGCTGAATAATGCGTGTATTCCACGCTGTATAGGTCTTTGAAAGTTCGTTTTCTTCGCGCTTCTGCAACAAGTATATATAAAGTGCCTCTTTTACCTTTTGCTGACGACCAACAGAAAGCAATTTCTTAACTTGCTGTGGAGCTGTAGCTAACTTTTGATTGGTTTGAGACTCTGTATTCTCCCATAAAGATACTTGCGACTTCAATTGCGCCAACAAGTTATCAAGAGAATGCATAATTGTTTGGCGTTGCATTGCCAAATCTGTATTGTACTTTTGTACAAGCGGATTACTTTCGTTTGTATTTATCAGAAGGTCGTTGCGTGCACTGAGGTTTTTATTGTATTCAGCAATCATTTTTTCAATACCCGTACTACCAATTCCTGTATTTGTAGGCAAATACTGATTAGCCTTTGTGTGGTCTGACAAATATTCACGAATATAGCGAGCCACGCCCAACTGATTTTGTAAAGACAAAATTTGGTCGTTGTTTCTTGAACTTTCGCTCATATACAACGTTGAAGCTGCATCAACATCTGGCACTTTTACTTCGCTCTTATAATCTGAAATCTTTTGATCAACATCGCTCAACTCTTTTGACAAGTTGTTCAAACGATCTACGATAAACTCTGATGTGCTTTCAGCAACACGATTTTTGTCCTTAAGCCATTGTTCGTTATACACATCAACTAATTTCAACAATATGTCGTCAGCACGCTTCATGCTCTCGTCGGCCATAGACAAATTGATAATTGTAGACTCTTTATCGCTCAAAGCAACGTTAAGTCTGCTTGCATACATATTACCCACTGCATCGGCAGAAAACTTGCTTACATAGATTTCACTATCTGTAAAATTGCTTTGCCAATACTGAGTAGGCTGAATAATTACATAGCCTATAGGTGTACGAGCAAGTTGTCCCATCTTAACAGTTATATGCTTTTCTATAAGACCTCTTTCGTCTTCAAAATCCCACAACTCTGCCGTTTTGTTTTTGTGTAGCACCATTTTGAATTGACACATATAGTCATCTGATGCTTTGGGTAGCAACAAAGTAATAGGTGAATTATCATACAACGGCACCTTATGCATACCTTCATCTACATTCATTTGTACATCAAGATGCAAACGCTTAACCACCTCTTGCATCATCATAACAGCGCTGATGGTCTGTATCTCGTTGTTTATATTTGTATTAGAAGGTATAATGCCTAAATTTTGAAACTCTTGCGACATAGAAGTTCCTAACGAGCTACTACCTTTTCCATCATCACTTTTGATCAGCAACGACATACTGCGGGTGTAAGTAGGCGTAGTGCTCTTGATCTTTATCACAGCAATACAAAGTGCAACAACCATTGTCAGCACTATCCAGTACCAATGCGACAACAAGGTCATGCAAAAGTCCATTATATTAATACTCTCTTGACTATCTTCTTGCAATTGCGAAGTCTGCATTTGAGAACTTGGTTTAAATGTATCCATAAAGTGTAAATTGGAGATAAGGAATATATAAAGATTGCTTTTTCACTCATGTAGAATGCTACATTATAAGATAGCCTCCGCTTTTGATTATGCTGAGCCGAAGCC
>DJEH01000069.1:0-15321 GCA_002431845.1 Prevotellaceae bacterium UBA5903
CTCTTTAGAGAATGAAAATCTCTCGTCCTAACCGATAGACGAAGGGACCAGCCTTCATAAAACTAATGTTTTATTGTTTTGCTCATGAGTTAGTTTGTTTCTCATTTGCGAGTGCAAAGGTAGTGCATATTTCTTTACCAACAAAGCTTTTCTTATATTTTTTTCAAAAAAAGTTCATTTTTTCTTATTTCGGCATGTAAAATGGTGTTTTTATAGGCTTTTTTGCGGGTTTAGTCCTACATTTGCATGCATAAAAGAAATGTAATCATCTTTATGAAATCTCGCGCCATTGTATTACACACATTGAAATATAACGACGAACAGTTAATAACCGACCTTTTAACAGAAGAGATGGGGTGCATTAGCATGATCGTGCGCATTAGTCGCAGCAAACGTGCTGCTGTTCGTCATACATTGTTCCAACCTTTAGCTATATTAGACATTGAATGGGAGCATCGTCCTAAGGCCAACCTTCAACGCCCCAAGGCTGTTCAAGTTGGTATTCCTTTTGTTTCAATCCACAGCAACGTTTACAAGATGAGCATAGCCATGTTTGTGGCAGAAATGCTTCATTGTGCTATTCACGACGAACCCGATTGGCGTACCATCTATAATTACGTAGTGCGTTCTGTTCAATGGCTCGACATGTGCGAAAGGGGATACAACAACTTTCATTTAGTGTTTATGTTGCGACTCACACACTTTTTGGGGTTTATGCCTAGCACCGAAGAAGCTCTGCCTACCGACTTTTTCGATCTTCGTTCATCGTGCTTTGTTCACTCACAGCCGCCCCACCCCGATTTTCTTGAACCTAAATATGCTGCATTGGTCCCTAAACTTTTGAGGATGCGTTACGACACTATGCGCTTTTTTAAATTCTCTGGAGCCGAACGCACAAAGCTACTTGAGCACATCAACACCTATTACAGGCTGCATATACCCAATTTTCCAGAACTGAAATCGCTAAGCGTACTAAAGCAACTATTTAGCACGCTCTAACGCTATTGTTCGCCATATCAAAGCGTAAAAGCGAACACCCCTCTCCAAGCATATTGCTTAGAAGAGGGGTGTTCGCTTTCGGAGTTAAAAGGAGATGCAAGCCTCAGAACGTTAGGCGGAACATACCACGTATGCCCCACTTTTGCGTACCAGCTCTAAGGTAGTTTAGGCGGCGTACATATTCAATATGGAATATCTTAAATATATTGTGTATACCCACCATCACCTCTACATAAGGCACCTTTTTGTCCATTACGCGCGATTGATAAGCAAAACCGTCTTCCTTCCAGTTACCGGGAAAGTACAGCAAGCGCGAGTCGTTTGCATTACGTTCAAGGAAAGGGTTATTCTTGCTCGTAAGTGTGCCCCAAAGTACATTGCAACCAATGTATTCGCGCCACTTCAACTTTTTTATCAGTGGAATGCGGTTGAGTATTTTACCATTCAAGTCCCACGAATACATAAGCGACACATAGCGATCGTTTAAGAACTCCATATTGTCGATAAGATTAAAAGTATTATCCTCCATGATATACGACAAGTTTGCTGCAGGCATGATAAGCATTGGGAAAGGCACTTTGTTCCATTGCACACCCCCCTTCAGCGTAAAGTCCATCTTGCCCCATGATGCTAACCAAAAGCGCTTATAGATGCTGGCCTCAGTTAAGTTGTAATTATAGTCAGCTCTGCCAAAGTTATAGAGTCCCGTTGTATGATTAATTGAGAATATTGGCGCATCGTTGTTCGAGGCTATACGGCGCTGTTTGGTGTTCACCCAAGTCACACCTGGCTGATAGCGCAAGCCCATGCTCAAGTCGTAAGTACGGATGTATGGGCAATAAAGGCTGGCATCTTGGCTTATGCCTTCAGCTCGCAGGGGCTGATAGAACAAACTGCCCGTAGGCGAGTCTTTTTGCGTGCGCACTTGCACATTAAAGCGCAATCCGTTAGCCCACTCGCGATCCCACAACAGTTTGTAGGTTTCATAATACATCATATGGTCTACCGTGGTCCACTTAAACGAGGTAAACACGTTGTCTTTATCCGTAGGCAAAAACTTGTCTGAGGCAGACATCACATCGCGTGTATAGTTAAATGTCAAGTTGTTCACAGGGAACTCGCGTGGCAAGTATGCCTTTTTATTAAACGAATAAGTCACCTCGCCCATACCTTTCCACTTCTCGTCTTTAAAGCCATAAGCTATGTAGCCCTTCAAGAACAGGTGTTTATTGAAGTTGGCTGTAGTTTGTGCTGAAGCGCGCAGTCGCAAGCCATCAACAAAGTTGTGGGTTATCATGGTATTAACCGGACCTATATCCACCTTTGATGGCTTTTCTGGATTAACCGACGTTTCTACAAAGTTTTCGATAAATGCCTTTGCCACCCATAGCACAGGTTTAAAACCTTTAACCTGTTCCAGTTTGTGGATAAGTTGGTCCATTGATCCCTCGCTTTTAGTAAGCGAATCGGCACGATGTTCATCCCAAAATTGCTTATCCTGCATCTGTGCATTAGCCGTAGTGAGAGTTTCGCCTTTAAACTTAAACGTCTTTTCGGCAATTGGGGCAAACGAGAAGTTGCTATATTGTGTAGCCCTTTTCACCTGGAACTTGTGTAAAAAACTTGCCAACTTTAGTTGCACCAACATATCGTCCGACGTAAGCACTTGTTCGCCCGTAGACAATTGGCTGAACGACTGAATAATGCGCATGTTTTGCACAAAATTCACGTCCGACCGAACTGGTATACCCATATCCACCTTGCACACACGGTAAGTACTATCTGCCATGATATACAAGCTACCAGAGAAGCCAAAGTCTTGCGGATTGTTAGGAGTAAAGTCCACTTGTATGCACTTATCATGCCCATTCACCATCAAGGTATCTACAATAAAATAGCGGTAAAAACTAATAGCCGTTCTCGACGATATTGGGCTTGTAAAGGGGTATTGCAGCAGTCGCACCTCATCTTTATAGATGTCTACATCCGTAAAGCAGTCCTTTAGCATGGTGTTCACAATGTCGCCCGTATTAAGCAATTCGTTAATGCCGTTAGACCGTTGCCCAAGGATAATGTTCTTTTCTGCCTTGGGCTCTTTGCGATAAATCATGCGCGTCACGGTTTCGTCTACAGATATAGGCAAGATGAGCTTGCCTGTTTCGTTGCACACCTCCACATGATCTTTCAAGAAGGGAAACTTCTTGAATTTTCCTTCTTCAAAAATCTTATCTGTCACCTCGTTAAAGGCAAAGGTTATTTTAGAGTATTTATCAATGCTATAAAAGTCGTGAACGTGCAAGTCGCTGTTCTTTTTTGCTGCAATCACCTTGCGCATAAGCTCAACGGCAGGGTTATTCTTACGCGAATACTTTGTTTTCTTACCTGTAACCTCAGCCGTTCCGAGCGACTTTTCCATAGGTTCTATTTTAAAGACAAGAGAGTCGCCTGCACTCTTCAGATTGATAGTTTTGGTTTCGTATCCTATCACTGAGAAGCGCAGTTTTCCGGCTTTGAAAGGCAATGTAAAATGCCCGTCAAAATCGGTTTGTGTACCACCGCCATTGGTATAGTTTACATTTACAAAGGGGAGTTTTTCGCCCGTCTTTGAGTCGAGCACCACGCCCGATACCATTTGCTGCGCATACACCATGCTCACACTTGTTATAAAGAGTGTCAGTAAGAAGAGTATTCGTTTCATATTAGTAAAAAAATGAGGCCTAACCCCATACATTTGTTTATGCTGAGGAGCAAGGTCTCGTAGTTATCTTTCACAGAGTAAATATAAGCAAATGCAGTATTCAATGCATACTACATTTGCTTTTGTAGAGTTGTATAATTAGTAAGAGCCAAGCCCTTATGATTATTGTATAGCTCGTTGATTAATCAATTTCTTCGTCTGGCTCATAGCCACCCATTTCGCGGATAGCATTCTTTAGTACCACGTATTGTTGGAACAGGTGATTAATGGGCACTTCGCCTTGAGTATAGTCGTGCATAGGACTTTTTAAGAAGAAACTTAAGAAGCGCTGCGTGCCATAACGACCTTTTCGTGCAGCAAGGTCAGACAGCAACACGAGGTCGAGCAAGAGCGGAGCTGCAAGAATAGAGTCACGACAAAGGAAGTTGATTTTGATTTGCATGGGATAACCCATCCAACCAAAGATATCGATATTATCCCACCCTTCCTTATTATCGTTGCGTGGTGGATAGTAGTTAATACGCACCTTGTGGTAATAGTCGGTGTAGAGGTCGGGTTGCTCATCTGCCACGAGTATGCTCTCAAGAGTTGAGAGTTTAGACACCTCTTTGGTGTGGAAATTAGCAGGTTCGTCAAGTACAAGTCCGTCGCGATTGCCAAGAATGTTGGTCGAGAACCAACCGCTCAGTCCCAAGCAACGAGTGCGAAGTATAGGAGCAAAACCCGACTTAACCAAAGTTTGTCCGGTTTTAAAGTCTTTGCCTGCAATAGGCATTTTTGTTTTCTCTGCAAGTTCCCACATAGCAGGTATGTCTACCGTGGTGTTTGGAGCACCCATAATGAATGGTGCACCCTCCGACAAAGCTGCATAAGCATAGCACATTGAGGGGGCTATATGCTTGCGATCGTCGGCTTTCATAGCAGCTTCGAGCTGTGCAAGCGAGCCATGAATTTGCTCATCAACTGGCACATATATCTCGGTAGAAGCTGCCCAAATCACAACGATGCGATCGCACTTGTTGGTTTCTTTAAAATCACGGATATCCTTACGCAATGCCTCAACCATGTCCCAGCGTGTGGCGCAGTTCTTCACATTATTGCCGTCAAGGCGCTTTGCATAGTCGTGGTCGAAAGCGGCAGATATAGGCGTGATAGCTTTGAGTTCATCGCGCACGGGTTCAATGTCGCGGTCGCGAAGCACCTCTGCATTCAACGCACTCTCGTAAGCATTGGCAGGATATACATCCCATGCACCAAACACAATGTCGTTGAGATCGGTTAGTGGCACAATCTCGCCATAGTGTAGATACTTCTTGTCTTTTCCGCGGCCAACTCTTATCTTGTCGTACTGAGTCATTGAGCCAATTGGCTTAGCAAGTCCCTTGCGAGCCATCAGCACGCCAGTCATAAACGTGGTGGTAACAGCACCTAAACCGACGCACATCACGCCAAGTTTTCCTTTTGCAGATTCCATAATTTATTGTGTAATAAAGGTTATTGTAGTTTTGCGTTGTATTGAAATAGAGCAACACCTATTTCTCTGCAACGCATGTTATATATTGTATATATGGAAAGAATAGTGAATAAGTCCAATGGTAACTATGGATTGTTGCATTGTTGCACAATGACTCTTTTTTCACCTTAAAACTGCAAAGTAAGAAAAAGTTTTTTTAATGTAACGTATTGCATTACAAGAATTAACATACACCTATGCTTTATAGAACATTTTTCAGGAAAAGAATGCCATATTCGTTCTCAGCAAAACACTTGAGCATAAAGGGTAGCGGAATGTTTGTAAATAACCATGCGCCCTTCATGCACAAGTGCTTGTATGCTTTACTGCGCTCTCATCTCCTGAAGCAAAGCAAGAGCTTTATCCTCGGCAGCCTCCATAATCTCGCGTTCGCCAGGCCCCTTATCGTTTATGCCTACAAGATGGAGTATGCCGTGAATAATTACTCGATGCAACTCGTCTTCATAGGTTTTGCCAAAGAGTTCAGCATTCGACTTTACCGTGTCGAGACTGATAAAAAGGTCGCCGCTTAAAAGGTCGCCTTCGCAATAGTCAAAGGTGATGATGTCGGTATAATAATCGTGTTTTAGGTACTGACGATTTACCTTCAATATTTCCTCGTCATCGCAAAATACGTATGCCACTTCGCCTACACGCTTGCCATAGGTGGCAGCCACAGCCTTTACCCAAGCCGTAGTTTCGCGATGCGATATGTGGGGCATGCTCACATTTATTGTGTTGTAACTTATCATTGCTATATATATAATGTGTGTGTAGTATTCTACTACAATGAGTCGAACAGTGTGGGTTCTGCCGTATTGCTTCCAGCCACACTGCGACCCAAGTGCTTGTATGCCATTTCGGTCACTTCGCGCCCGCGCGGTGT
Source organism: Prevotellaceae bacterium UBA5903 (assembly GCA_002431845.1). Taxonomy (GTDB): domain Bacteria; phylum Bacteroidota; class Bacteroidia; order Bacteroidales; family Bacteroidaceae; genus Alloprevotella. The sequence continues at coordinate 6,097 of DJEH01000069.1, forward strand.
GCGTCGTATAAATCCTTCTTTAATAAGAAAGGGTTCGTAAACCTCTTCTACGGTGCCGGCATCTTCGCCTACTGCCGTAGCTATAGTAGTTATGCCCACAGGGCCACCCTTAAACTTATCGATAATGGTGAGTAGTATTTTATTGTCTATTTCGTCAAGTCCATACTTGTCAATGTTTAAGGCCTCGAGCGCATACGAGGCTATATCGGTGTCGATGCGGCCTGTGCCTTTAACTTGTGCAAAATCGCGCACACGGCGCAACAAAGCATTGGCTATACGCGGTGTGCCACGCGAGCGGCTTGCTATCTCGGCTGCAGCCTCAGCGTCGATAGGCACACGCAATATGCTTGCCGAACGTTCAATGATGCGCTGCAAAGTACTGGCATCATAATATTCGAGGTGAAGGTTTATGCCAAAACGGGCACGCAGCGGCGCAGTGAGCAATCCGCTACGAGTGGTGGCACCCACAAGCGTAAAGGGGTTAAGGTCTATTTGTATGCTTCGTGCCGCTGGCCCCTTGTCTATCATAATGTCTATACGATAGTCCTCCATTGCCGAATAGAGATACTCTTCAACCACAGGCGAAAGGCGGTGTATTTCGTCAATAAATAGCACATCGTTGGGCTCAAGACTCGTTAGCAAGCCTGCCAAATCGCCTGGTTTGTCGAGCACAGGCCCCGAGGTAAGCTTAAAACCTACCCCCAGCTCGTTGGCTATGATGTTAGACAAAGTGGTCTTTCCCAAGCCCGGTGGCCCGTGCAAGAGGGTATGGTCGAGAGGCTCGCCACGATATTTAGCAGCCTCTACAAACACGCGTAGATTGTCTACCACTTTGCTCTGCCCGCTAAAGTCGTCAAATTGTAGCGGACGCAAAGCGTTCTCAAAATCGCGTTCCGAGGGCGAAGGTGCCGATTGTTCGGCTCGTATGTCAAAAGTGTCGTTGTTCATGCTTGCAAATTTACTACTTTCGTTTGGAACACCACACCACGCGGCTTTGCTATTTAGGATGGCTGCCCATTTTCGGCTTTTGGTGGTTGCACATTCTGCCAAACAACGTGTTTAATACTTGACAACAACTCAATTCGTATAATTCTATTGCTACATTTTGCATCGTTCTGCCACAACATGCGTTTTATGTTGGCGTATCACGGGCGTGATACGCCAACACATTGCGCATTACACCTTAGTAGAACACGTATGTAGAGAGCATAACAAGCTCATTTTCAGCCTCTTACAGCATCTTTATAAGTTTTTCTGCATAAAGAACCATCAGCGCCCAAATTGGATTGTATCATGTTAAGAAGCACAGAGTCTACTGTTTTAAGAGTTTGAAAACGATTAAAGGCAACCCCCACTCTTTTCATTGAGTGCAAGTTGCCTTTATGGGTCTTTAGTTTTTTGTCAAACTCTATAGTTCTGGCACATTATTACCTTCACTATTTTTTGATAATAGGTTCTTGTATGCCTTCTTCTTTGCGCAATGCATCAGAGAGGAGAGAGAAAAAGTCGTAGTGAAGAACTGTTGAAATGCGAGCCAACATTTGTGTATCAATGTGCGATTTTTCAAAAATCTTGTACACGTTTGTACGGCTACAAGTGAGCTGACGAGCAAGCCACACCACAGAGTGACCATTTTCGTCTAAACGTTGTCTCACCAATTTACCAATGTGAATTTCCATAAGTTTTTTCGTTTTTTGTTACTGTGTTTATACTTTGTTATATGCAAAATAACAATTTTAACTTTATAATACAATGAATATTATGTACCTAATAAGAGTACAACATACTTATTTCACCTAATTCATACACATTTGCATATAAAATAAACACATTTTAACCAATTATTTACATTTTTACAATCCATCTATGCACTTCTGAAAATGCTAAGAGCAGGTGTCAAGCACATACGAACGCGGTATGCCAACTGCATTTAAATGGTGTTTTACTTTGTAGTTCTCATAGCTTACACTACTTTTGCCTTAATTTTTTAAACTACTCTACATGGTACTCAATTACATTTGGATAGCTTTTTTTGCCATTGCTTTTGTTATAGCCCTTGTCAAACTGTTGGTGTGGGGCGATGTGAGCGTATTCCCCTCAATCATGAACTCTACATTCGATTCGTCAAAAACTGCCTTCGAGATTTCGCTCGGACTTACTGGCGTATTATCGTTGTGGCTGGGCGTGATGAAGATTGGCGAAAAGGGCGGAGTAATCAATGCTATGGCAAAAATTTTGAGTCCTGTGTTTGAGAGGCTATTTCCCGAATTGCCCAAAGGTAGTCCCGTTTATGGCAACATCTTTATGAACATTGCAGCCAACATGTTGGGGCTTGACAATGCAGCCACCCCACTCGGACTTAAAGCGATGGAGGGATTGCAAGCGCTGAACAAAAAAAAGGATACGGCGTCGAATGCCATGATTATGTTTCTTGTTCTCAACACTTCAGGGCTCACGCTCATACCCGTGAGCATCATGGTGTACAGAGCACAAATGGGGGCGGCACAACCCACCGACATTTTTATCCCCATATTGCTTGCCACGTTTTTCTCAACGCTTGCGGGCATTATTATCACCAGCCTCTACCAACGCATCAATCTGCTACAACCCGTTTTGCTTGCCACATTGGGCGGCTTGTCGCTAATGGTGGCAGCCATTATTTGGGGCTTTAGCAGGCTCGATAGCCAAATGATGAACCTTGTGGGCACCACCACAGCCAACGTGTTGCTGTTTGTAATTATAATTTGTTTTATTGCTGCTGGCGTGCGCAAAAAGATTAATGTGTACGAGGCCTTTATTGAAGGAGCCAAGGAGGGGTTTCAAACAGCTGTACGCATCATCCCTTACTTGGTTGCGGTGCTGGTGGCCATAGGTGTGTTTAGAGCGTCTGGCGCCATGGATTGGCTCATTAGCGGTGTTGCGTGGTTGGTAAAACAAGGAGGCTTTAATGCCGACTGGGTGGGCGCTCTGCCTACAGCTTTGATGAAGCCGCTATCAGGCAGCGGTGCTCGTGGCATGATGGTTGATGCCATGCAAACTTATGGTGCCGACTCGTTTGTGGGGCGCCTTAGCTGCATATTCCAAGGCTCAACCGACACCACCTTCTACATACTTGCCGTTTACTTTGGTTCGGTAGGTATTAGCAAAACGCGTCATGCCGTGGCATGCGGTTTGTTGGCCGACCTTGCAGGGGTTGTGGCTGCTGTGGCCATTGCTTATTTATTTTTTAGCTAATGCAATATTTCGTTTTCAAACATAAAGATTTCTCTACTATTTGACTATACTTTATTATGGCGAACAATTCTACACAAACTACTGAGAAAAAGCCTAAGACGGGCGAGATGAAATCGCTTGCCAAAGATACAGCCATCTATGGTTTATCGAGCATTATAGGGCGTTTTTTAAACTACTTGTTAGTGCCTCTTTACACCGCCCAAATAAGCGCTGCAAGTGGTGGATATGGTGTGATAACCAATCTATATGCCTACACCGCCCTACTATTAGTAATACTTACTTACGGCATGGAAACCACCTTTTTCCGCTTTGTAAATAAGCAAGGCGAGGATGCCGAAAAGGTTTACCCAACGGTGTTGGCTATGGTGGGTAGCACCTCATTAGTGTTCATCCTATTGGTATTTGCCTTTATCAAACCGCTCAGCGCAGCTATGGGCTATGCCGACCATCCATCGTATGTGTGGACCATGTTTGTTACGGTGGCTATTGATGCCTTTCAGTGCATACCTTTTGCCTACCTACGCTATCGACGCAAACCTATCAAGTTTGCATCGCTCAAACTGCTCTTTATAGTACTCAACATTGCACTCAACGTGGTGTACTACGTAGTGCTCAATGGTCATGAGGTGGGCTATGCTTTCTACATCAATTTGGTTTGCACCGCTTCTATCACCTTCTGCTTCTACAAAGAGTTGAAAGAAGGCGTAAAGGGTAAGATTGTTAAATGGAGCGAAATGAAGCACTTGGCAGGCAAAATGCTTAGCTATAGTTGGCCCATCTTAGTGCTTGGCATTGCCGGCATTCTAAACCAAACTGCCGATAAAATATTGTTTCCCTATATATACAAAGGCTCCGACTCGCACGCCCAATTGGGCATCTATGGTGCAGCATCTAAAATTGCTATGATAATGGCTATGATTACGCAGGCCTTTCGCTATGCCTACGAACCTTTTGTGTTTGGCAAGGCTAAAGACAAGGACAATCGCAACACTTATGCCGAAGCCATGAAGTACTTTTTAATATTCACGCTCTTGGCATTTCTCGTAGTAATGGGCTATATCGACGTGTTGCGCCACATCATCGGACGCGACTATTGGGAGGGCTTGCGCGTGGTTCCTATCGTTATGGCTGCCGAGATATTGATGGGCGTTTACTTTAACCTTTCTTTTTGGTACAAACTTATTGACCGTACCATTTGGGGAGCATGGTTCTCAGGCATAGGTTGTGCTGTGCTCATCATCGTAAACGTGGTGTTTGTGCCGCAATATGGCTATATGGCTTGTGCATGGGCTGGTTTTGCGGGTTATGGCACCGCCATGTTACTAAGCTACTTTGTGGGACAACATTACTATCCCATTGCTTATCCACTCAAAAGCATCGGGGTATATGTGCTCATTACCATCCTATTTTTTGCCGTGATGCAGTTTAGCGAGACCTATGTTGCACAAATGTGGTTGCGCTTGCTTATCAACACGGGCTGCATCGCATTGTTCGTTGCTCACACCATCCACTACGACTTTCCACTAAAGAACCTTCCTGTTGTGGGTAAGTACTTTAAGTAAACAAGTAGGCTCTACTATTGATTTGCATTGACCTCAGTACAACATGAAAGAAAACAATATCCTTACGAATTGGAACGAAACAACCTTATCCTGCGGACTAAGGGTGGTTTACGAACATAGGGCCTCAACTGTGCTCTATTGCGGCTACGTGGTGTGTGCTGGCACCCGTCACGAAGAACCTGCCGACTCGGGCATGGCACACTTTATTGAGCACATGACCTTTAAGGGTACTGAAAGGCGAAAGGCATGCCACATCACTAACGGACTTGAACGCGTGGGGGGCGACCTAAACGCATACACCACCAAACAAGAAACGGTGTATTATGCCACTATTTTAAAAGAGGACTTTAAACGTGCTGCCGACTTACTCACCGACATCGTATTTCATAGTCAGTTTCCACAAAACGAAATTGATAAAGAAGTAGAGGTGATATGCGACGAGATTGATAGCTATAAAGACTCGCCCTCGGAACTCATCTTTGATGAATTTGAAAGCATGATGTACGAGGGGCAACCTTTGGGACGCGACATCTTGGGCAACGCTACCCGACTGCACACGTACACAACGAAGGATGCGCTACGATTTACAAAACGCTACTATCAACCTAAGAATGCGGTGTTCTATGTATATGGCGATATTGACTTTAGCAAGGTGGTTAAGACGCTCGAACGCTTGCTTCCCGCTGGTGACTTCGATGCAAATTGCCTTCTTCAGCAGCCCTCTACGACTCCACATCCTTGCAACCATGCCAACGAAAGAGTGGTAGACAAACACACACACCAAGCTCACGTATTGATAGGCGGGCCAACCTTTGCTGGCACTGACCCACGTATGCATGCCCTTATATTACTCAACAATATGTTGGGCGGACCAGGCATGAACTCAAGGTTGAACCTTGCTATGCGCGAACACGCCGGACTTGTATATAGCGTAGATTCTTACCTTAACACTTATCCCGACACAGGCTTTTGGAATGTGTATTTTGGTTGCGACAATCACGACGTAAAACGCTGTCGGAAGGTGCTTGAACGCGAACTATCAAAGTTTGCCAACAAGCCTCTATCTGCTACACAACTACTTAATGCCAAAAAACAATTGTGTGGGCAGATTGGCATATCTACCGATGCTTCTGAGGGATATGCACTTGCCTTGGGCAAGACCTTTGCGCACTACAACCGCCACCGAAGTGTGGAAAGCATCATCAAAAAAATTAATCAAGTGAGCAGCGACGACGTGTTACAAGTGGCAAGAGAGGTGTATAATCCCGACAAACTTACCACCTTGATTTATTTATAACTGCACAAAAGGTGCTATTTGCAATGCTTTGTGTATCCGCACAAGCATAAAAAGAGAAGGCTTTTTACAGAGGCTATGACGCCTATCTGTAAGAAGCCTTCTTGCATGATTATAAACCGAAACCAATTAGCACCATTTACCATTCGGCACGCTCAACAACCTTTCTATCCTCTACATGCCATATTCTGCGATTGGCTATGTGAGGAAATTGGTGCTCATCGTGACTAACCACTACAATTGCGCAATGCTGATTATATTGTTGCAATATCTTGTAAAGCTCTGCACGCGATGCCTCATCAAGATGTGTTTCGGGTTCATCAAGCAACAACAATTCGGGTTTCGACACAAAGGCTCGCGCCAAAAGGGTGCGTTGCCATTGTCCGCCACTAAGGTCGGATATGGGACGATGGGCAAGGCTTTCAAGATGAAAGAGTCTGAGAGCATCTTCCACTTGCTGTTTATGCGTTGCATTAAAACGTTGCCAAAGCCTTTTGCGACATTCCATGCCCGATAGCACTATGTCCGACACGGTGGTTGGAAACTGACGATCAATGTGCCTGTACTGTGGCAAATAGCCCATTACCACATGCGAAGGACGCTCAATACTGCCACAAGTGGGCTGCAACAGTCCTGCAATGAGGCGCAACAAAGTGGTTTTTCCTCCGCCATTAGGACCCGTCAGCACAATGAAATCATGGTTGCTAATAGTTTCGTTAATATGGCAGAGCACATGCCTTTCGCCATAACTTAAGCACACATTGTTTATTTTCAATATGCTTGTATCTGCACTCATTGTTTCAGAATTTTTGCAATGGTTAGCAACTGTTTCTCTATGTCGTAGTCGAGGGGATTAATGGTATACGTCTCTGCATTAATCTCAGTGGCAATGCGCTGTGCAGCTCTGCCATTATGCTCTTTTGAGATGAATACGGCATTAACATGGTCGGCTTTACACAGATTGATGAGTTGCTGAAAATATGCGGCCGAGGGGTCTTTGCCATCAAACTCAACAGATAGTTGGTTAAGCCCATATTGCTTGGCAAAGTAGCCTAAAGCAGGGTGATAAATGAGGAACGAGCGCGTGCGTAGCGACTGTAAAATGACGCGAAGTGATTGGTCGAGCTTATCCATTCGCTTTTCAAACATGCTCAAGCGTTCTTCGTAATAAACAGAGTCGGATGGATGCGTAAAACACATGTAGTGGCACACGTTCTGCGCCATCGTTTTGAGGTTTTGTGGCGACATCCATATATGTGGATCAATGCTCTCTGCTTCATCACCATGCTTATGGTTGTGGTCGGTTATAGTGGCTACATGTTCTCCCAAATTCACGATTGATAAATGCGGAATAGACGATGCCAATTGGGGAATTTTTTGTTGTTCAAAATTAATTGTACCAGCACAAAACAATATTTCGCTATTGCTCAACTCTACCATTTGTCGTGGAGTTGGGTCGTAAGTTTCGGGGCTTACACCTTGTGGCATAAGCGTTTTAACTTGGTATTTATCGCCTACTATTGCCTCGACCACAAAACGCAACGGCTCTATGCTAACAGTTAGCATAGGCCTTTTATCGTGCTTAGGACCGCTGCATGAGTAGCATGTAAAAACTGCAAGTAGGAGTATGAATAATTTTTTCATTGTCATTGTGTTATTATGCTAAGTTGTAGGCCTTTAGCAAAAGCCAATAGCGAATATATTTGCCAATTGCCACATTTATCATGGCATACATAAACTTTACTCGAAGAAAGCCCATTGCCACCGTGATAACGCTACCCAAGAGTGGAAGCCACGCCAACAAACCTGCCCATACACCATAGCGTCGTACCCAACGCTTGCCCTTTTCGAGTTTTTGTGGTGGCACTTTAGTCCATCGTTCTATCCATTCTTCACGACCAAGCGAACCCACACCATAGTTAAACACGGAGCCGAGAACATTGCCTGCAGTGCCCCATAGCAACAGTTCGTTTGGATTGGCACCTGCCACTAACAAGGCAACCATTACTGCCTCGGAACTAAAAGGGACGAAACTACCTGCTAAAAAAGCTGCAAGAAACATGCCAAGGCCTCCATGAGCTGCTAAGAATGTTACAACTATGTCCACTCAAATTTATAATTATTAGTTGATAAAATTGCCATCCACTTACAAGGTAAACACACCTATGTGCAGCATATAATTGAATACGCCCAAGGCGATGAGTAGCAGCAGCGAAAGATTAAACCATGTATCAAACAGTCGCCCCTTACCTAAGGCATAATAGTGTGCAATCAGCAACGATGAGTTTACTATAAACAAACGCAACTGCAGTTCAAAACTTTCTACAAGAAGAGCCATACCAATAGTAAGGAATACTTGAGTAGTTGCTATCACGTAGAACAACATACGAGTGCGAATCTTATCATTGTAGGCAGTATGAAAGAAATGTATGAACGATATAACCGTGAAAAACAATATCACACCAAGCGTTGTCCACTGCTGTATGCTCAGCAAATGATAGTTGGGTACGTGAGGCTCAAACCAATGATTGAGATACAAAAAGGCTGTGTCGAGGTTGTTATTCCAGATAGCATAGGCTGCATAAAGCCAATAGGGAACCAACAATCCCATAATGCCCGCCATAAAAGAACGCCAAGTAAGATTGCGTAACTGAAAGAGCATGCTAAAGTAATAAGCCAAAGCCAATACCAACATAGGGGGGAACACTATGCTGCCTATACCCAAACAGAGGAAGGCATGGAATATATACCCCTCGGCTCTTACAAGCTGGTAGGATGAGAAGAGCATAAAATATCCTAACACCATACAGATGCTGGGCAAACAATCCATAGACCATGCATGGAGCGAAGGACAAACGAGCATGAGTGCCAGGAATGTGGTACTCATCATGCGCGAACGTATGCGCAACAATGCGTTGCGATTGTTTAGCTCCATAATTAAGTAAGCAGTAACAAATGTTGCTGCCAATCCGCCCCAAAGTTCTATACTTGTTGGGTTGGGTATAACCCAAAGAGCAAGCATCACAATAGCCATAATGGGGAGCGTTAGTGAGCCTGTTACAACGTTATGTCTGAATGAATGCAAAACTTGATGAGTGCTTTAATAAGTAGATATTCAAAATTAATTTATATAAT
>DJEH01000069.1:15414-23634 GCA_002431845.1 Prevotellaceae bacterium UBA5903
TTCCGCCATAACCACAGGCTTCTGACAAAAACAATGCACAAATTCATATCAATTAATTTTGAGCACCTACTTATAACGTTTAAGCATAAAGAGTTTATGAGATTAAAATATGGAGCAATAGCATAGAAACAACTTTATGTTGCCCTGTTTCTCGCCTCTATATCTAAACTCTTAAACTCTTTATACTACTGACTTAGTCAGAATTTAGTTAAGTTTTAATATGAAGGATTATTCTATAAATCCTTGCCAATATCTGTGCGGAAATATTTCTTTTCGAACTGTATGCTCTTAGCTCCTTGCATTGATTTGGCCAAAGCTTCTTCTTTATCCTTTCCATAAGAGCTAACAGCTATAACACGGCCACCATTCGTTACTAATTTACCATCTTCAATGGCTGTTCCTGCATGAAACACCACACTACCAGGTATGTCGGCACCAGTTATTTCAAAGCCTTTGTCGTATGCCTGTGGATAACCACCAGATACGCACATTACGCATACTGCCGAGCGGTCATCAAAGGCGATAGTGCGTTTATCAAGGTCGCCTTTTGCTACACCTTCAAACAAATCTACAATGTCACTCTTAAGGCGAAGCATAACGGTTTCGGTTTCGGGGTCGCCCATTCTGCAATTATATTCAATGACTTTAGGCTGTCCGTCACAATTGATAAGACCAAAGAAAATAAAGCCTTTATAGTCTATATCCTCTGCTGCAAGGCCATCAACTGTTGGGCGAATTATCTCATCTTCAACCTTCTGCATCCATGCTTTGTCTGCAAATGGAACGGGTGAAACAGAACCCATACCGCCAGTGTTGAGTCCGGTATCACCTTCGCCTATACGCTTATAGTCTTTTGCTTCGGGCAATATTTTATAATGCTTACCATCGGTAAGTACAAATACAGAACATTCAATGCCTGAGAGGAACTCCTCTATGACTACACGGCTTGATGCATTGCCAAACATGCCTCCGAGCATGTCGTGCAACTCTTTCTTAGCCTCCTCAAGTGTAGGCACAATCAGTACGCCTTTACCTGCGCATAAGCCATCAGCCTTGAGCACGTATGGCGGTTGAAGTGTTTCGAGAAAACGGCATCCTTCTTCTACTTGTGTTCCATCAAATGTGGCATAAGCAGCCGTAGGTATGTGATGACGCTTCATAAAGCCTTTTGCAAAGTCTTTTGAGCCTTCAAGCACTGCACCTGCCTTTGACGGACCTATAACAGGCACATTCTTCACCTCGCTGTGTTGCTTAAAGTAATCATATATGCCTTTAACTAATGGGTCCTCAGGGCCAACTACCACCATATCAATATGCTCTTTTACCACAAAAGCGGCTATCTGCTCAAAGTCGTCAGCCTTGATGCTAACGTTTTCACCAACAAGTGCAGTACCTGCATTGCCAGGAGCAATAAAGAGTTTGTCTACTGAGTTGCTTTGTGCTATTTTCCATGCCAGTGCGTGCTCACGGCCGCCACTGCCCAACAATAAGAGTTTCATAGATGAGAAGTGTATATTTTATTTTGAGCAAAGTTAAGGTAAGATATGTGAAAGGCAAAACGAATGGCAGAAAAATGTTTCTTTTTACATTGCTTTTATATGTATATCATGCATTACAGCTATCTTTGTGGCAGTAATTAACACATAGCAGAAACGAATGAAGAATTATTTATTCCACCTCATGGCTGCGCTATTTGCCTTTACACTCCTACCTCTGAACGGAATGGCACAAAGCGCAGACTTCCATGTAATCCCCTTGCCCAAAGAAATTAAGTACACACAAGCAGGCAACTTTGTAATAAGCAACAAAACGCTTATATGCTATCCACAAGGCGATAAAGAACTTAAGCGATGTGCAGAGTTCTTGGCAGACTACGTCAATGCCTCCACTGGTATGCGCTTGATGGTATCTAACCTACCCGCTCAACGCAACTGCATAAAGCTTAATCGTTCGCTTCACTCTACGCATGCTGATGCCTTCGACATTAGAGTAAACAGCGATATGCTATTTATAAATGCCTCTTCTGCAGCAGGCGCCTTCTATGCCATACAAACACTACGAAAGGCCTTGCCTATGGGCACAGCCAAAGAAGTGGTTGTGCCTTCGTGTAATGTTGAGGACTATCCTCGCTTTGCATATCGTGGTGCACATCTTGACGTAGCTCGCCATTTTATGAGTGCCGACTCTGTGAAGCGTTTTATTGATATGTTGGCTTTGCACAACATCAACCGCTTTCATTGGCATCTAACCGACGACCAAGGATGGCGTATTGAGATAAAAAAATATCCTTTGCTCACTAAGGTAGGTTCACGACGCGACCAAACGGTTATCGGACACAACTCGGGCCGATACGACGGTATACCCTATGGAGGCTTCTATACGCAAAAGGAGATTAAAGAGATTGTGAAATATGCTGCTGAACGCTACATCACCATCATACCCGAGATTGATATGCCCGGACACATGCAAGCCGCGCTTGCTGCATATCCCGAGTTAGGCTGTACTGGAGGACCTTATAAGGTGTGGCAAATATGGGGCGTAAGCGATGATGTGCTTTGTGCTGGCAACGACAAAACGCTGAAGTTTATCGACGACGTACTCGACGAGGTTGTATGCCTCTTTCCCTCTGAATACATACACGTTGGTGGCGATGAATGTCCCAAAACGAGATGGAAGAGCTGTGCTAAATGTCAAGCACGCATAAAGGCCGAACACCTTGAAGCAGACAAGCAGCATAGTGCCGAAGAACGCTTGCAAAGCTACATCATTAAGCATGCCGAAGCGCATCTTAACAAGCTTGGCAGACAGATGATTGGATGGGACGAAACACTTGAAGGAGGACTTGCTCCCAATGCCACCGTCATGTCGTGGCGTGGCGAAGGTGGTGGTATAGAGGCTGCTCGCCAAAAGCATAATGTTATTATGACCCCCAACACTTACTTGTATTTCGACTATTATCAGAGCGCAGATAAGGCACGCGAGCCAGAGGCTATTGGTGGATATTTGCCTATTGAGCATGTGTATAGCTACGAACCCGTTCCTCGCCAACTTTCGGCAGACGAGGCCAAGTACATCATTGGCGTGCAAGCCAATCTTTGGACCGAGTATATACCCACCTTCCGACAAGTAGAGTATATGGAACTACCACGCATGGCCGCATTGAGCGAGGTACAATGGTGCAACCCTGAGCAAAAAAACTTTAAGGACTTTCTTAACCGCATACCACGACTCATTGATGTTTACCGCCAGCAGCATTACAATTTTTCAAAAGTAATATACAACGTTAAAATGCAATTGGCCACCGACACTGCGAGTCATACCATTCGTGCCACACTTTCCACATTCGACAATGCACAAATTCGCTATACGCTCGATGGCACCATGCCCACCGAAAACTCACCCCTTTACACATCGCCCGTTAGCATCAATAAGCCTTGCACACTGCGTGCAGCCGCATTTAGGTCATGGGGAGTAACGCCCGATGTAAGTGAAACATTCCATTTCAACAAAGCTACTGCATGCCCTATCCATTTGCTGCAACGCCCGCATCCTCAGCAAGTTTATGGCGGTGCAACTTTGCTTGTAGATGGTCTTGAAGCAGAGGATACAAACTATGCTTCAGGACGTTGGATAGGCTTTTGCGGCAACGACCTTGAAGCTATTATAGACCTTGGTAGTATACAATCTGTAAGCAAGGTTTCAATACACACCTGTGTTGAAAAAGGATATTGGATATTCGATGCACGCGAGTTTACAGCCGAAGGCTCAGCAGATGGCATTCACTACACCCCCCTTGCCACAGAGCAATACCCTGCATTAACAGAGGCTAACCCCAACAAGATATATCAGCACACACTTCACTTTAATGCTACCCCAATGCGCTATATTAAAGTGAAAGTTACCTCTGAGCATCACCTCCCCGCATGGCATCCAGGCAAAGGCAATCCAGGCTTTGTGTTTGTTGATGAAATAGCTGTTGAATAACAAAAGAAAGGCAAAGATATAAAGCTAAGTTGGGCTTATGGCACTGCTATTCACAATAAAATAGTAACTTTGCCAATTGAAAAATAAAATAATAACAAAGAAAACTATATATGAGTTTACAATGTGGCATTGTGGGACTTCCTAACGTGGGTAAGTCCACCTTGTTCAACTGTCTTAGCAATGCTAAAGCACAGTCTGCCAACTTTCCATTCTGCACGATTGAGCCTAATGTAGGCGTAATAACCGTGCCCGACGAACGACTAAACAAACTAGCCGAATTGGTTCATCCCGGACGCATTGTGCCTACAACTGTTGAGATTGTAGACATCGCAGGACTTGTTAAAGGCGCATCAAAGGGCGAAGGTCTTGGCAACCAATTCTTAGGTAATATCCGCGAGACAGATGCTATTATCCACGTTTTGCGTTGCTTCGACGACGGCAACGTGGTGCATGTAGATGGTAGCGTAGACCCCGTACGCGACAAAGAAATTATTGATACCGAGCTACAATTGAAGGACCTTGAAACGGTTGAAAACCGCATTAAGCGCGTTGAAAAGATAGCCAAAGTAGGGGGCGACAAAAACGCTAAAGTCGAATACGAAGTGTTGTTGGCATACAAGGCTGCACTTGAAGAAGGCAAAAGCGCACGCAGCGTAAACTTTGAAAGTCTTGAAGAACAAAAGGCTGCTAAGAACTTATTCTTGCTCACTTCAAAACCCGTACTCTACGTTTGCAATGTAGACGAAGCCTCTGCTGCAACAGGCAACCACTATGTTGAGGAGGTGAAAGCTGCCGTTAAGGACGAAGGCGCCGAAGTGCTTGTACTTGCAGCACAAACCGAAGCAGACATTGCCGAACTTGAAACTTACGAGGAACGCCAAATGTTTTTGCAAGACGTTGGACTTGAAGAGAGTGGTTGTAACCGTTTGATAAAAGCTGCATATCACATGCTCAACTTGCAAACCTTTATTACCGCTGGTGAGATGGAAGTAAAGGCTTGGACATTCCACAAGGGATGGAAAGCTCCACAATGTGCAGGTGTTATCCACACAGACTTCGAAAAGGGCTTTATCCGTGCAGAAGTCATTAAATACGACGATTATATTCGCCTCGGTTCTGAAGCCGCTGTACGCGAAGCTGGCTTGTTACATGTCGAAGGCAAAGAGTACGAAGTGCAAGATGGTGATATTATGCACTTCCGCTTTAATGTGTAATCATTGTCGTGGCGTAGCATCTTTTCGGAGATGCTAACAATCAAATAGATAAAAGCTGTGACATACCTCAGTCGCAGCTTTTATTGCTTATTACGCTTAATTGCGTTTCAAGTAAAAAACTCCATTAAATAGAACTTGGCATTATGACTATCTGGAACCCCTCTATAGTAGCATTTCACCTTGGTTCGGTTGAAATACGATGGTACGGAATATGTTGGTGCATAGGCTTAGCACTTGCATATATTGTGGTATACAAACTTTACAAAAAGCAAAGCATTCCGCAAGAAAAGTTCGATCCTCTCTTCTTATATTGCTTTGTAGGCATATTGGCAGGTGCACGCCTTGGCCACTGTTTGCTCTACGAGCCAGGATATTTCCTGTCGCATCCATTAGAGATGATATTGCCCATGCACCACATGCCTGATGGTTCATGGAAGTTTACAGGTTATGCTGGACTTGCCTCGCATGGCGGCACATTGGGCCTAATGATAGCCTTGTGGCTCTACGTGCGAAAGACCCACGTAAACATTATGCGGGTGCTCGACAACATTGCTATTGCCACCCCCATTGCAGCCTGCTTTATACGCTTAGGCAATTTGATGAACTCAGAGATTGTCGGAAAATATACAGGTAGCAACTTTGGCTTTGTGTTTGTTCAGTTGCAAGAAACGCAGCCACGCTATCCCGCTCAACTCTTCGAAGCAATAGCCTACCTACTATTCTTTGTAATAGGCATTGCTCTCTATGCCACTAAGTTCAAGCAACGCGTAGGTACAGGTTTTTACTTTGGCTACTGCCTCACCAGCATTTTTGTGTTTCGCTTCTTTATAGAGTTTCTCAAGGAGGTTCAAGAGCCCTGGGAAGCAAGTATGCAACAAGCCATAGGGTTAGATCAAGGGCAAATGCTGAGCATTCCGTTCATACTCTTAGGCATTTACTGCATGGCCAATGGCAAGTTATGTAAACAACTTGGCGAGCAAAACAAATAAGAGCCACTAAGCAACAATAAACAACGTGAGCCAACTGACGAAACAAGCCTAAGATGGCTAAATAAGTCTTAAAACATAGGCAAATCCCTACAGGTTTAGCTGAAAATAACTATCTTTGCTCACAAGAAAAAAAACATTTAAGATTATAATTATAAAATAACAATATGCAAAGTAAGGTTTATGTAGCATTGGCATTGTCGGGCACTTTGGTGCTGACTGCTTGCAGCAAAATGGGAGAACTATCAGCCGACAACTTCACCGTTACTCCATCGCCTATGGAGGCTGTTGGAGGTAAAGTGGCTGTGACTATTAATGGTCGTTTCCCAGAGAAGTATATGAAGAAAAAAGCTGTTGTTACAGTCTTACCCGTTATGCGCTATGGCGCAAACGCTACCAAAGGTCAGCCCGCAACCTTCCAGGGAGAGAAAGTACAAGGCAATGGTCAAGAGATATCATACAAACTTGGTGGCAACTATACATTAAAGAACAACTTTACTTATGTTCCCGCAATGCAACAAAGCGAATTGTACTTAACTTTTGATGCAAAAGTGGGAAACAAAAAGGTGAATATCCCCGACGTAAAGGTGAACAATGGCGTAATTGCAACCTCTACGCTTGTGCAGTCTACAGCCAAATCGTCTAACATTGAATTGTCTACCGACAAATATCAATATGCTATCAAACAAACCAAGCAGGCGCAAATTAAGTATCTCATCAATCAAGCTAACATACGCAATAGCGAGTTGAAGAGCACTTCGATAACAGACTTTTTAAAGACTCTTAAGGAGATTAAGCAAGACCAAAAAGGCTTTATGCTCGACAACATTGAGGTGAGTGCTTATGCATCGCCTGAGGGTGGCATTAAGCTTAATACGGCTCTTGCACAAAATCGTGAAAAGACTTCGAAGTCGTTTGTTAACAATGAACTTAAGAAGACCAAGCTTGATGCCGACGTAGACTCTAAGTACACCGCAGAGGACTGGGAAGGCTTTAAAGAACTTGTTAGCCAATCTAACATTCAAGACAAGGACGTTATTTTGCGCGTACTCTCCATGTATTCCGACCCCGAAGAACGCGAGAAGCAAATACGCAACATGTCAGCAGGATTTAAGGAATTAGCCGACGAAATCTTGCCCGAATTGCGTCGTGCACGTATGACCATCAACTACAACGTGATTGGCCGCTCTGACGACGAAATCCAAGAGCAATATGCTGCTGATGCCTCAAAGCTTTCGGTAGAAGAGTTGCTATATGCTGCCACCTTATCTGAAGATGTTAAAGAGCAAAACGACATCTATTTAAAGACTACGCAACTCTATCCTTCAGACTATCGTGCCTACAACAACTTGGCTGTATTGGCATACCAAAATGGCGATATGAGCACAGCTAAAAAATATCTTGACCTCGCTTCGCAAAAACAACCTGGTAGTGCCGAAGTAAATGCCAACCAAGCACTTATTGCTATGGCCGAAGGCAAATATGAAGATGCCAACAACCACTTAATGAAAGCCACAGCAGCCACTAACTACAACGAGGTGTTAGGCAACTTGCAAATTGCTGCAGGCAACTACGCACAAGCCGCTCAAAGCCTTAAGGGGGTGAAAACCAACTCTGCAGCATTAGCACAAATACTTAACAAGGACTATGCAAGTGCAAGCAAAACTTTAAAGCAAGTGGCTCACGCAGATGCTATTACAAGCTATCTGAAAGCTATTGTTGCTGCACGCTCTAACCAAGAAACACAAGCTATTGACAACCTGAAACAAGCCTTTGCTAAAGACGCCACACTTAAGTCGCGCGCTGCCAAGGACTTAGAGTTCGTTACACTATTCAACAACTCAGCGTTTCAGGCATTAGTAAAGTAAATAGTTTCTTGAAGCTACTCTTTGAATAAGAAAAAAACAATCAACCTTTTAACATTATATGGTTATTAACGAGGCAACGATTTGTAATTATCGATAGTTTGTATTTGATTTCCTCATCATTTCGGTAATTGCCCATCGTTGCCTCTTTTTAAGTAGGTGTTCAAAATT
>DJEH01000137.1:0-4073 GCA_002431845.1 Prevotellaceae bacterium UBA5903
CAGAAGCATAGGCTGAAAAGGGAGCGTAGCGGGCTACGTGACCGATGAAGCCTGTGGTTCTGGCGGAAACAATGTGCTAAGGCATATCAATTAATGTAGAGCATGATTGTATATTTAATTTTGAATACCTACTTAACACGATGTATGTTACGAGCTATCCGTATACAAACAATCACCCCCAATGACTCACGTCATCGGGGGTGACTGGCATAATCGCCTCAGCATTACCTATTAAAACGCTGTGCCTTATTATGCATCGAAGTGCAATCACAACTCGGAAAATGATTACACCTCACCTATTCTTTCCTTAACAACCTTTATTATTCCGAGTCTCAATAACCTAAACCTATTATGAATGAGATATTATAATATGGTATATCACCATTCTGTAATCGTTTTTGTTTATATCGTGAAATGAATGTTGCGAGACATCTGCGTTAGCCCATTAAAACACATACTCAACACATACTCTTTCCGTAGGGTATTGTGTGTTCTTTAAGTGCGCCTGTTTGTGCAAGAATATACCGCTTAAGCCGTATATAGAACCTTGCAAGCTATAGTTGCTTAGTCTGTTTGCTTAGGTTTCATTCCGAAACCTACATTTAGTTTTGTTGTGTTGATTAATGGAGTAGAGCCATGTTAAGATGCTTTTTAACAAGCCAACTGCCTCATTCATTTTTCACACTGCAAAATTAACACGAAAGCAACTTACACTGCAAACAAATTTGTTGCATTTATTTATAAAATTAAATGAATGGAACATATTTAATAATGCATGCAACATAAATACAAAACATAGGCTACATTAAAGTCTTAACCCATTGTTTTCCAATAAGTTTAGCTTTTTAAAATTGCAATCAACATTTGTATCATTCTTCTGTTTCGCACCCTTTAAAGTGCAAATCTCTATATGCTTTTTCTTGTGGAAAGGCAAAGTAGGTACATACGGCACGCGTACATACGTGTCCTGCTGAGTCGGCAAGTGTGGCTTCAATCTGCACAATGTTTCGGTGTTGCTCTATGATGTGAGCACGCAAGGTAAGCACGCTATCGTTTGTACTAATTGGGCGCAAAAAGCGTGTTTCCATCTTCGAGGTTACGCCTCCCGTTTGCAATTTGCGCATAACTACCCAACCGCATATTTCGTCGAGCAAAACACTTTGTATGCCACCATGAAGCGTATTGAGCCACCCTTGGTAATTGGGCGAGGGCTTCCATTGCGACACTATGTCGTCGCCGTCTTCATAAAATTCAAGCTTTACACCAAGAGGATTGTTGGGGGCGCATCCAAAGCAGTTGTAGCCATCAAGATGCAAAAACGGATTGATAATCTTTTTCATAATAAAGAGAGATAAGAACAGGAGTTGCGCTACAAATCCTGCTTTTTTATTTCATCAAAACTGCATGTTCACCATGCAATCTAACTGCATAGGGCAAACAATAACGAACCTCAACCATAATGTGTCAGAATGGCCAGATAAGTGGAACAACCAACACGGTTATAATAAGCGAGAGGATATTGAGAGGCAAACCTACCCTCACAAAATCGGCAAAGCGATAGTTGCCTACACCCTGCACAATCAAGTTAGTTTGATAGCCTATAGGTGTGCTAAAACTTGCCGAAGCTGCCATACAGATGGTCACAAAAAAAGGCATAGGACTTACCCCCATCTGCTCTGCCAAACTCAATGATATAGGGAAAGCCAAAGCTGCAGCAGCGTTGTTGGTCATTAATTCTGTAAACAAGTTGGTTATGATAAACATCACCGCCAAAAGCACAACTGGACTATTGTTTTTGCTGAGTTCAAGCGTGAATTGCGCCACCATGTCGGCCATACCAGAGTTCTGCATAGCTTTGCTAATAGCAAAAGCCGACGCAATGGTGACAAGAATGTCCCACGATATAAACTTGGTATATTTGCGTGCAGGAAATATATTGAGCCATGCCATAATAATGGTAACAACGCTGACAAAGAAGAACATATCAAGGTGCATGCGGGGCGCTGCAGCCCTTACTGCAGGCAGTTCGCCCACCGTAGCCCCAATAATCATAAGCAAGAGCAACACTACTGATAGCCAACACTTCCACCGAGGCATCTTGAAATTTTGTTCTTTTCCGTTCGACACCATTAAGAAGAAAGACGAGTCGCCCCAGTTGTGCATAAAGTCGTCGTTTGCCAACAACACCAAGGTGTCGCCCTCATGAAAACGTTCATGGCGCATGTCATGCATAATCATGGTCACGCCACCACGCTTCAGTTCAAGGATGTCGGCACCATATTTGCGTTTAAAATCAAAATCCGCAATTTTGCGGTTTATGGCGGGGAAACGTGCCCCCAACACAGCCTCAACACGAAATAAGCCTCTGCCAATCGTTGTGCTTGCTGCCAATTCATTTTCCTTGCTATTGCGCTCTGTGGGGAGCAGTCGAGAAGAGAAAAGCCAAAGATAAATCAGGCCCACAAAAGCTATGATAATACCCACCTTTCCCAATTCGAACATACTAAACCCTTGGAAACCAGCATCTATCACCATTCCATGAACCACCAAGTTGGTGCTTGTGCCAATCAGCGTACATACCCCACCAAGAATAGTGGCGTACGATAGGGGAATGAGCAATTTTGTTGCTGCCACCCCATGCTTTTCAGCCCAACGTTTAATCATTGGGGCAAATATTACCACCACAGGCGTGTTGTTGAGAAAAGCCGAAATAGCAGCCACTACGGGGAGCATTCGGCTCTGTACATCGCGCACCCCCATACGGCCATGATGCGGAAGTAACTTTTTGAGCAAAGCCTCGAGCAAGCCCGAACGTCGCACGCCTTCGCTAACAAGAAAGAGCATTGCTACGGTTATCATACCCTTGTTGGCAAAGCCCTCAAGCAACTCCTTAGGCGATAAAATACCTGCACACATAAACACCACTGCACCCGAAAAAAGCACAAGACCTGGGCGCATTCTGTCTTTTATTAGAGCCAGAACAACACAGGCTAATACAATGATTACGAATAATGGTTGCATAGTGTTTGTATGAATTTTGTGCTTATTTTACGATGAAATATGGGTTGTGTAAATCTTCTTTATTATAGTGCAAGGGCGCACCATCTGCAGCATATACCACCTCTTTGCCCGCTGCCAACACCACAGCATGGCCAGCAGCTGTGTCCCACTCCATAGTAGGTGCAAGACGTGGATAAACATCGGCCTTTCCCTCTGCCACCAAGCATATTTTAAGCGATGAACCTGCGCTAACCATCTCCAAGTCGGGGTGTTGCTTGCGTAGGTCGTTTATAAAGCCTTCGGTCTCTGCCGATAGGTGCGAGCGCGATGCCACAATACGATAAGGTCTGTCAAGATAAGCCTCTTTTGTGGGGATTGCATGCAAGTTTTCAATCTTTTCATCACCATTTACAATAGCTGCGTAAGCTCCCTTACCCTTCTCGCCATAATATAATAAATGCTTTGCCGGTGCATATACTACACCCATCACGGGCACGCCATTTTCAACTAACGCAATATTCACCGTAAACTCATCATTTCGCTTTAAAAACTCCTTTGTGCCGTCAAGAGGGTCTACAATCCAAAGCCTTTTCCATACCTTTCGTTCGTCGTAGGGCAAATGCGCACCCTCTTCACTCAGTAGGGGGATATTTGTGTCCTTCAAAGCCTCGGCTATTATTTGGTGCGAGCGTTTGTCAGCAAGTGTTAGCGGTGAATTATCGGCTTTTCGTTCCACCTGCCAATCGGTATCGGGATGCGTATATATATCCATGATGGCGTGGCCTGCACGCAAAGCTGCATCTATTATTTTATTAATCATATTTTTTTGTAAGTGCTAATTTATTTCGAAAGGCAAAGTTAGTGGTTATTGCTTAAAGCAACTTGCTTTTCTTCTAAAAAATAGCGATAGATAGTCTACAAAATTAGTCATTTCGTCGAACCTCGTTAAACATACAGTTACCCACAGGGTCATAATAATGTAGGGCAAACAAACGAGCGATGCTTTACAAAAGTAATGATTATTAAGTAGGTATTCAAAATTTATTTATACAATCATGTCCTACATTAATTGA
>DJEH01000137.1:4095-4782 GCA_002431845.1 Prevotellaceae bacterium UBA5903
GATATGAATTTTGAACACCTACTTAACAACTAACATAAAACAATAAAACAACAAAACAATGAAACGCACTATGATTGCGCTACTTGTAGCGCTTACATTAGGTTCGGGCATGAACCTTTCTGCCCGCGACAAGAAAACGAACAATGTAGCTCCAACCGATCGCAAAGAGATGAGCACACGCATGGCTACTCGCAAAGCTTCTGAGCTTAAACTCGACGACAACACGCAAGCGTGGTTCATACCTCTTTATGCTGAATATCAAGACACCTTACGTGCTGTAAAGCGCATGGGTATGCCCGAAATGCTTAACAAGGATGAAAA
Source organism: Prevotellaceae bacterium UBA5903 (assembly GCA_002431845.1). GTDB lineage: Bacteria > Bacteroidota > Bacteroidia > Bacteroidales > Bacteroidaceae > Alloprevotella. Next base: position 4,417 of record DJEH01000137.1, read on the forward strand.
GGCAAGCAACAAAGCAAAAGAGCCAAAGAAGCTTACCGATGCCGAGGCTTTGCAACGCATCGAAACTATTTTTAGCAACGAAGAGAAAGAGCTATCTCTTAAACGTGCTTACTACACACGCTTTAAGGAAAAGCTTACACCACAACAATTGTTGAGCATCTTTGGTCAGCAAACACGCCCTGCTATGCCCCAAGGCTTTCGTCGTCAAGGAGACAACAGACAGATGCCTGGAATGCCTGGAAACGACATGAACATGGGCGGCTTTGGCGGTCCTGGCTTTGGCGATTAGTTGATATTTGATTAAGGGTAAGACTCAAAATATAAGTAAGTATTCAAAATTAATTTTTTAAGTAGGTGTTCATAATT
>DJEH01000088.1 GCA_002431845.1 Prevotellaceae bacterium UBA5903
TTCGAATCCGTCAACGCCCACATTAAAAAAGAGAGAAAAGAAATTTAGAATGGTTTCTTTTCTCTCTTTTTCTTATTTATCGCCTTTTACTACAAACGTTTCGTGTGTCATTCTATAAACATCACTTTCCTATCTTTCCTTATTTATCGCCTTCTACAACAAACGTTTCGTTGTGCCATTCTATAAACGGAAGTTCTTGCTTAAGAGGAAAATGGCTCACGATGTTTTCATTCTCATCAAACTCTATCACCTCATTGCGCAACACCTCTCCTGAGGGTAAAATAACACGCGGATAGGCTATTTTTTTATTCTTCATATATATAATATAACTTATTAAAGTTGGGATAAAAGCTATCAATCCTTTGATAAACTTTTTAAACCTATTTAAAACATTATAGAGTGGTCCTAATAACGTTTTTAGAACCACTCTTACTGTGTATAATGCCCTCATTCTCTTTTATAAAAAATGAGGCTTACGTTCTTCTGCCTTTTCAGACTTTATTAAACTGTCACGGACATGCAATTGCGGATTAAGCACGCGATGCTTAGTGCTATCTAAAGAAGTTTTGTTATTCTCTGTTGCAGGCTTATTTGTTGCTGCCTTGTCATGACTACGTAGACGATACATTTTGATGTTAGACAACAACAGAACCCTTGCACGATCTGCCCAAGGAGCACATTGATAAACAAAGCAATCTATACGTTTCACTTTGCGATTTCCTAATGTTAGCGACATATACTGCTGACCGCTTGAGTAGAAATACTGCTGCATAACAGCTATAGAGTCGCCTTCGTAGCGAACTATTACTTGCGCAACACCGCGTCTTTCGCCTTCATGGTAGAACCAATCTACATTGTAAGTCATTTGCAATTGATCGCCCGCTTGAAGCGATGTGTCAGCACGCTGCGTATATACAAAACGATTTACCCCTTGCGATGATAATAATACACTCGAAGGTCCACGCCAAATGCTTAAAGTATCGCCTTTAACAGACGATTGCACCAATATATTGCCTGGCATGGCATCGTTGTTAATATTGCCTCCTAAACGTTCTGCAAGATGCTCATATATCTTCTTCAATTGGTCGGTATGCCGTTCATAATATTCCATAGAATGGTCAAAGTCAGCCTTTGCTATATTGTGCTTTTGAAATACCGATTGTTGGTAAAGACGTGTGTAATATGCCACACTATCGGGATGTGTTTGCTCTGCGAGTGCTTGTGCCAAATGATAATCGTATAGAATATCTTCTATAGCCTTCATCTTCAGTACATCTTTAGGTGCACTCGGCTTGCATGCTTGAACCAAAAAGAGCGAAATGAGCAAAACTACACTCAATGCTGTACGTAAAAGTTTCATGCCTTATGCCCTATTATTTCTTCTTAAACAACATTTCTAATTTTGAGATGTACTTATGATAAAATATTATCAGAGCCACAGCCCCACAACTAATAGAAGCGTCTGCAAAATTGAAGATTGCACCAAAAAAGGTGTCGCCTCCTACTATGGGCATCCAATTAGGCCATTCGAATAAAGGAAAATAAAACATGTCAACAACTTTTCCCGACAAGAAGGTGCCATAACCTTGTCCCAACGGCACAATGCGAGCTGCTTCGTAATACGTACTCTCGGTAAACATCAAGCCATAAAACATGTTATCTACGATATTGCCCATAGCTCCAGCTATTATCATCGACATGCACACAACCAACCCATAGGGACACTTATTCTTGATTAAACGATACAACGCATAGCCAAAGAAAACGATTGCTGCAACCCTAAATAAAGCCAAAAACATGGTTCCAATAAAATGCATGCCAAACGCCATACCCCTGTTTTCGATGAACACCAAGTGGAACCAATCACCAAGTATAGCATGATTCTCATAAAGCGTAAAAGTTGTTTTTATATCTATCTTTATTAGCTGATCTACTACAATTACAATCAGCACCACAAGTATGGCAACTACCGAACGTCGCATATATATATAATATCTGTTTTTGTCTGTTTTAAATTGCACACATAGACTTGGAGTCTATGCTATTACCTGCTTTGAACAAACGCAAAGTCTTCCTTAATCCTTGCGGTTCTTCATTTGCTTTGCCTCAATACTTAAAGTTGCATGCGGAACTGCCCTCAACCGTTCTTTAGGAATAAGTTTTCCTGTTACACGGCAAATGCCGTAGGTTTTATTATCTATACGCAGGAGAGCTGCCTGTAGAGCTTGAATAAACTTTTGCAAGCGACTTGCCATGCCCGAAAGTTCTTCTTTACTCTGAGACATAGAGCCTTCTTCAAGCACATTGTAGGTAGACATGGTGTCTTCTACATCGTTGCTATTGTTATTACTCAGCGTATCCATTATCTGATGATAGTCATGCTGTGCAACATCTAATTTCTTTAGTATGATTTGCTTAAACTCTTCGAGTTCCTCGTCTGTGTAACGTTTCTTTTCTTCCATGGTTATTAATAATTATCATATTACACACCTATTAGCTTTATCAACTTATTTTTTTAGTTGAGCAAGCAACTAATACTCAGAGCAGCACCTACTCTTCTGTTTATAAGTAGGAGTTCAAAATTATTTATATAAATGGATCTTTTTATTTTCACATTTGAAGCACTTTCTGTGGCGCATCTTAAATGTTTGCTTTCAGT
>DJEH01000153.1:0-4460 GCA_002431845.1 Prevotellaceae bacterium UBA5903
GGAGTTTTTAAGGGACGACTAATTAATAGTTTTGGTTGATATTTATGTAGAATAATCTTACGTGGCAAAGGTAGGGCATAATGTTATTGGTTGCAAGTAATATGCTGTGAATTAGTGTATATCAAAACCAATATATCATAAAAAAAGGTTGGTACAAACGTAATGTACCAACCAAATAAATAATATTTTCCAGTAAAAACTTTTTATACCAAATGACGGATATTGTCCTCGCGGTCGCCTGGAAGGAGGTCAATAACAGAAATTTCAATCATGGTGTAGCAACCAGGACGTTGCTTCATAGAAGCGCGAGCTACGCATACCAATACTTGACCTGTAAGGGCAGGATTGTTAATACGCATATTAAACTCAAAGAGTTGGTTTTGAGTAATGCCACTCACGCCCTTGCGAGTAAGGTTTACACCATGGCCCATGTCGATAACATCGTCTACTGAAGGCACAAGATTAACGTGGGTTTCGTCTGAAGCGAAGTAAGGATCTTGCTTAATGGCTGCAGCAATCTTGTCAAAGTCATAGCCATCTTCAATCTCAACATAAACCATACGGCGATGAATGCCTGTACCTGTCGGAATGGTCATTGAAAGAGCTTTCTTTACGCCTTCAATAGCCTTTACAGCCACGGTGTGGCCCATCGACATACCAGGACCAAAGTTAGTATAGGTGATGCCTTTAGGCGCAATAGCTTGCAACAAGGTGCGAACTACAGAGTCAGAACCTGGATCCCAACCAGCCGAAATGATGCTTACAGCATTGTGCTCTTCAGCCACAGGAGCAAGCGAACGGCGCAAGTCTACAATTTGGGTGTGGATGTCAAAGCTGTCCACGGTGTTGATGCCCAAAGCTAAACATTCTTTAGCGTAGCTTTCAACGCTACGAGTAGGAGTGGCAAGGATAGCAACTTCAACATCAGTAAGCTCGCTGATATGTTTTACAACATTATATTTTTTGAGTTCTTCAGGACAATTCTCGTTGCCTTTGCGGCGAACGATACCTGCAACTTCAAAGTCGGGAGCAGCCTCAAGAGCCTGTAGTGTATAGTGGCCAATATTGCCATAGCCAACTATCGCTGCGCGAATTTTTTTCATTTTCTATGTAGTGTTAGGGGTTATTAGGCGAATGCATATGCCGCGTTGGGGCACATTCGTCTTTCATATTGTAAGTATGCTTGATAGCTTATAGCAGTATTTTGTGTGGATATGCAAAAGATTGCAATTTGTGCCTATATAAGGCAGACGATGTGCTTATCGTAATAAAATCTCTGCGAAGTTAAATAAAAAATACAAACTATAATGAAATGCAAGTTTAAAACCTTTTTTTACATAGAAAAATACCCACTTATGGCGAGTGTCCCATATCATAAAAAGCTATAAAAAAATGTCATGTTTGCTTTGCAAGTTCCACGACAACTTTGTAACTTTGCCTTGAATTTATAGAAACCAGATTACAAATGGAGACGTTTTTTAAATCGCACGCCTATCTAATGGAACATTTCAATGCTCCTGTGCGTCGTTCTTTAATGGATACGATAGATTGGAGCTACCGCATGATAGGTATAAAAGGTCCACGTGGCGTGGGACGTACTTCTTTCCTATTGCAGTATGCCAAAGAAAACTTTGACGTACGGCTTCGTCAGTGCCTATACATAAACCTTAATAGTTTCTATTTTCAAGCGCATGGAATCGTAGATTTCGCAGGGCGCTTTATGGCCGAAGGTGGACAAGTATTGCTTATTGACCAAGCGTTTAAACTACCCAATTGGCGTGAGCAACTATGCGAATGCTATCACAAATATCCCTATTTGCGTATAGTCTATACCACAACTTCTGTCAATGCCGACGATGGTGAAGATAGTACAGAATTATCTTCAATTAGTCGTACTTATGTTCTCCATGGTTTCTCCTTTCGTGAATATATCAATCTTGAAACAAACGAGAATTTTGGTGCATACACATTCGATCAGCTACTTTCAAACCATGAGCAGATACTAAAAACAATTCTGCCCAAGGTACATCCGTGGCATTATTTTCAAGATTATTTGCAACATGGGTATTATCCGTTTTTCCTTGAAAATCATAACTTCACAGAGGCTTTGCTCAAGGCCATGAACAACATGATAGAGGTCGATTTGTTGCTAAACAAACAGATAGAACTTAAGTATCTCTCAAGAATAAAAAAATTGCTCTATCTGTTGGCAATAGGCGACCCTTCTGCTCCAAATGTGAGCAAACTGGCACAAGAGATAGGCACATCACGTGCAACGGTGATGAACTACCTAAAGTATCTTGAAGAAACACGTCTCATCAATATGGTACACCACGAGGGTGAAACATTCCCTAAAAAGCCAGCAGCAATCTATCTGCACGATGCCAACTTGATGAACGCTCTTTACGAAAATTGCATGACTGAGCAAACCATCATGGAAACCTATTTCGTAAATTGCCTGTGGCGCCACCATACAGTTAATAAAGGTAAGCGATTGGGAATGTTCCGCATAAATAATACAACCAATATCTGTGTGTGCGACAGATCGCGAAGAGTACGCACTGTGGCCAACACCATTTATGTGAAATACAACACAGATGTAGGTCGTGAAAACGAAATACCACTTTGGTTGTTCGGCTTCTTGTATTGATTGCAATGAAGAATAGCAATATATATATATTTAAAACAGAAATCTCTTAGCAGAAACATAACAAATAAAGTACTATTTAAAAATAAAGGCAGTGTAGGGCATAACCTATAGTTGGTGTAATAGCATTTATACTATATGTTCGGTCAAACATTTCCAATTCAACAATTATGGCAAACAAGAAATTCATTACTTGTGACGGTAACCAAGCCGCTGCGCACATTGCGTACATGTTTTCTGAGGTTGCTGCCATTTACCCCATCACTCCGTCGTCTCCAATGGCAGAGCACGTGGATGAATGGTCTGCTCAAGGTCGTATCAACCTTTTCGGTGACACCGTAAAGGTACAAGAAATGCAAAGCGAAGGTGGTGCAGCAGGTGCAGTTCACGGCTCGCTTCAAGCAGGTGCATTAACCACTACTTTCACAGCATCACAGGGCTTGCTCTTGATGATACCTAATATGTACAAGATTGCTGGTGAGTTGCTCCCATGCGTATTCCACGTATCAGCTCGTACACTTGCCACTCACTCTCTTTGTATCTTTGGCGACCACTCTGACGTGATGGCTTGCCGTCAAACAGGCTTCGCTATGTTGTGCGAAGGCTCAGTACAAGAGGTTATGGACCTCTCGGCTGTTGCTCACCTCACAACACTTGAAACTCGTGTTCCATTCATCAACTTCTTTGATGGTTTCCGCACTTCGCACGAGTATCAAAAGATCGAAGTAATGGATCAAGAAGACATTCGTCCTCTCGTTCCAATGGATAAGGTTGCTGAGTTCCGTAGCCGTGCACTTACTCCAGAGCATCCAGTAGCTCGCGGTATGGCTGAGAACCCTGAGACATTCTTCGCTCACCGTGAAGTTTGCAACCCATACTACGAATCAGTGCCTGCTGTAGTAGAAAAATATATGGCAGAAATCTCAAAGATTACAGGCCGTGAATACAAGCTCTTTAGTTACTATGGTGCTGACGATGCTGAGCGCGTAATCATCTGCATGGGTTCAGTAACAGAGGCTGCTCGCGAGGCTATCGATTACCTCAACGCTAAGGGCGAAAAGGTAGGTATGGTAAGTGTTCACCTCTATCGTCCATTCTCAGTTAAGCATCTCTTGGCAGCAGTACCTAAGACTTGCAAGAAGATTGCAGTGCTCGATCGTACTAAGGAACCAGGTGCTAATGGCGAACCTCTCTATCTTGATGTTAAGGATGCATTCTACGATGTAGAAAATCGTCCACTCATCGTAGGTGGTCGTTATGGTTTAGGCTCATGCGATACAACTCCTACAATGATTATATCAGTTTACGATAACTTGGCTCTTCCCGAACCAAAAGACCACTTCACTCTTGGTATCGTAGACGATGTAACGTTCAAGTCACTTCCTCTTGAAAAAGAAATGGCACTTGGCGGCGAAGGTATCTTTGAGGCTAAGTTCTATGGTTTGGGTGCTGATGGTACTGTAGGTGCTAATAAGAACTCAATCAAGATTATCGGTGACAACACAGATAAGTATTGCCAAGCATACTTCTCTTACGACTCAAAGAAGTCGGGTGGTTTCACTTGTTCACACCTTCGTTTCGGTGATCACCCCATCCGCTCAACTTACCAGATTAAAACTCCTAACTTCGTAGCTTGCCACGTACAAGCATACCTTCACATGTATGATGTACTTCGTGGTTTGCGCGACAATGGTACATTCCTACTCAATACGATTTGGGAAGGTGATGAGTTGGTAAAGAACTTGCCAAATAATGCAAAGCGTTACTTTGCAGAGCACAACATCACTGTTTACTATATCAACGCTACTAAGAT
>DJEH01000153.1:4579-8172 GCA_002431845.1 Prevotellaceae bacterium UBA5903
GGCGTAATTCCTGTAGACCTCGCTGTTGAACAAATGAAGAAGTTCATTGTTAAGTCATACAGCAAGAAGGGACAAGATATCGTAGACAAGAACTATCAAGCAGTAGATCGTGGTGGTGAATACAAGCAACTTACCGTAGATCCAGCATGGGCTACTCTTCCAGAAGATGCTAAGGTAGAGCGCGACGAACCTGCTTACATCTCAGACCTCGTTCGTCCTATCAACGCACAAAATGGCGATCTCCTTCCTGTAAGTGCATACAAGGTTTCAGAAGATGGTACTTGGCATCAAGGCACTGCAGCTTACGAAAAGCGTGGCGTTGCAGCATTCGTTCCTGTATGGCACAAGGAGAACTGTATACAATGTAACAAGTGCGACTTTGTATGTCCTCACGCAGCAATTCGTCCATTCGTTCTTACCGACGAAGAGTTGAAAGACTTTAAGGGTGAGACAATTGAAATGAAGGCTCCTGCAGCAATGAAGGGTATGCACTTTGTTCAACAAGTAGACGTTTTGGACTGCCTTGGTTGTGGTAACTGTGTTGATGTTTGCCCAGGTTTGAAGGGTAACAAAGCACTTGAGATGGTTCCACTCGAAGGTCAAGAAGCCGAAGCAAGCAATTGGGAATATTGCACTAAGCACGTTACAAGCAAGCAACATTTGGTAGACATCAAGCTCAATCCAAAGAACTCTCAGTTTGCAACACCACTCTTCGAGTTCTCTGGTGCATGCTCTGGTTGTGGCGAAACTCCATATGTTAAGCTCGTTAGCCAACTCTTTGGCGATCGTCAGATGATTGCAAATGCAACTGGTTGCTCTTCAATCTACTCAGGTTCAATTCCTTCAACTCCATACACTACAAACGAAAAGGGTCAAGGTCCTGCATGGGCTAACTCATTGTTTGAGGACTTCTGTGAGTTTGGTATGGGTATGATTCTTGCTAACAAGAAGATGCGTGCACGCATCCAGTCATTGTTGCAAGAGGTTATTGCTACAGACGAAGCTCCTGCTGAATACAAAGCAGCTGCACAAGAGTGGATTGATGGTCAAAACGATGCTGAGGCAAGTCGTGCAGCAGCACAGAAACTTGAACCAATGATTAAGGCTGGTGCAGAGAAGGGTTGCGCAACTTGCAAGCAATTAGCAGAGTTGAGTCACTTCCTCACTAAACGTAGCCAGTGGATTATCGGTGGTGATGGTGCATCTTACGATATTGGTTACGGCGGTCTTGACCACGTACTTGCAAGTGGCGAAGATGTGAACATCCTCGTACTTGATACAGAGGTTTACTCTAATACAGGTGGTCAGGCTTCTAAGTCAACTCCAGTAGGTGCTATCGCACAATTTGCTGCAGCAGGTAAGCGTGTCACCAAGAAAGACCTTGGTTTGATGCAAACCACTTATGGCTATATCTATGTAGCTCAAGTAGCAATGGGTGCTGACCAAGCACAGTGCTTAAAGGCTATCAAAGAAGCTGAAGCATACCACGGACCTTCGCTCATCATTGCATACGCTCCTTGTATCAACCATGGTTTGAAGATTAAGGGTGGTATGGGTCGTAGTCAAGCCGAAGAAGGCCGCGCAGTAGCATGTGGTTACTGGCACTTGTGGCGTTACAACCCAGCTTTGGCTGAACAAGGTAAGAACCCATTCACACTCGACTCTAAGGAGCCAGATTGGGATAAGTTCCAAGACTACCTCGACCACGAAGTTCGCTTCCTCTCATTGAAGAAGGCACTTCCAGAACAAGCACAAGAACTCTACGATGAGACTAAGCGTGCTGCACAACGTCGTTATGCTTCTTACGTTCGCAAGACTAAAGAAGATTGGTCAGAACAAATCTAAAGGTTTCTTTATTTAAGAAGTAAATACTAAACAAGCGCATTCAGAATGTTGTAAAAGGCATTCCGAATGCGTTTTTTTTTATACATAAAATCTTTGTTGTATTGCTAAGTTGGTGCTCAAAGTTATGTTAGAATTTATGCGTAGAAGCCATAGCATTCAACTAAATTTCATCAACAATAAACCCATCGGCAGAATTAAGTATGCACTAAATTATTCCGCCAATGGGTTTTGAATATCTACTTATTGAGAAATACCCTAATCCTGCTCCTAACGTTTTACTTTAGTAATTGTAAAATCCGGCTAATTGTTGGGCAATAATGCGCCTATTGTTATGTAAGTATACGTACTATAGTTTGCTCGTTTCGGTCGAAATGAGCATTCATCTCGACCGAAATGAACATTCATCTCGGTCGGGATGAGCATTCATTTCGGTCGAGATGAGACAACTTGAAGCTTGCTTTAGCTCAACAATCTCTCTCTCTTTATAAGAACAAAATAATGCAGTTTTAAATAAATAGTACAGAGAGCATCCTTTCTTAAAGAAAAATGCGAGCACTTGCGCCATTGTTGTGCATCAATATCATTGTAATGTGATTTACTCTATTTATATGGTACTAATAAATGGTATAATTCTTTGTAAAATTTTAATAGTATATACTTGGAAAATTTACTATTATAAATTATGGCTTACTTATTTTTTAATAGTTATAGATGTATATGAAATGTAATTTTGTAATTATTACAAATAGCGTAATTAAATGTTTTTTGAGTAGTAAATCGTCTTTTTCTGAACATAAAAGGTTAAAAAGAGTGCTATATTGGTCATTTTTTCGGCTTTTCCTTGTATGATGTTTATGAATTGTATATTTTTGCAGCGTGAAATAGAAATGAAGACGAGATTAAAGAATTAAACGGATTCTAAAAAAAGAAGCACTTTACCAACAGCAGCAGAGTTGAAAGACGTCCGATAGATTTTTATTTTGATGAACGAGTTGAATGCTGAATAATTAAAATAGAATGAAATCATTTACTAACTTAAAGAAAACAGTTAGGATAATAGGAATGCTTCCTATCATCTTATTAGCTATAGGGATGATGGCTCAACCAGCTATTATCTTTTATAACTATATGAATGATAATGAAGCAAAGGACGTAAGTAGCAAAAATCACAGCAACATTACAGAAAAGAATGGTAAGAACGATAAAGCATTGAACCTCAATAAATCAGTAGCAGAAGATTCTGATTCGTTAGAGGATATAGATGTAGAAACGAACGATTATGACGAGATGGCGTTTCGTTCGTCGCGTGAGCAACGTGGCTTTCATTCAGATGCTTCAAAGCAAGGCTATCAAGCAGGTTTAGAGGCAGGTACAAACGATGGTATGTATGGTAACCCTCGTTATCAACAATATGACGATAGCAATTCGTATAACGAAAGCGAATCGTTGGGTTACAGAACAGCTTACGAAAAAGGCTACAACGTGGGTTATAACTCCAATTATAAAGATTAGTGCTACTACTTGGCACACGATGATATTTATATAAAAAACATAAAGATGACAAACATTCTGTGTTGAAACACAGATATAAATACTAAATACAACACAAAGCTAATTTTTAACGAAACTATTTCTTAAATTTTACTCTTTTTTGTGTGAGGGCATATGCAAAGACTACCTTAGAGGTTTTGAATAAGAACCGATAAGTTTCAATATATTATAATTTCTACTATAATCTTATGTAGGGC
>DJEH01000153.1:8212-10293 GCA_002431845.1 Prevotellaceae bacterium UBA5903
CTCTCTTTTCTGAAAAATCACAACATTTTAAGATATAAATTTTGAAATTTTTCATTGTAAATGATGGTTGCCAATATCACTCCATTTTAGGATGATAAAGGCAACTATTTTTTGTTCGTAATTGTCTGTATACAACTAAAAATAAAAGCTATATGCTATATACACATGATATACAAAATAGTTTGTTTTTGTGTTTGATAAATTAAAAAGTATTGATTATCAGCGCATTATATACGTATACATTTCGTACTATGTATTGTTATTAGTAGATAATATTGGATTTTAGGGAAGTGGTTAGTACGGCCATTATTTTTGCAGCTGAATAGCCATTAAAAAGCCATTATTTGATTTAATAGCGGTACATTGTTCGTAGTGCTAATATATTAAGCTATCTTTGTATGGTAAAACAAATAGTGATGACATAATGATGAAAATAAGCAATCAAATAAAAGGTTGTATCTACGGGTGCATAGCAGCGATTAGTTATGGTGTAAATCCACTTTGCGCAAAGTTGCTTTATAAAGAGGGCATCAATTGCAACACCGTATTGTGCTACAGATTTATGATAGGCACGTTGCTTTTGGCCTTATTTATGATTTTGGGCAAACGCAGCTTTTCGCTTACGCGCAAGGAAGCAGGTGTACTTACGCTTCTTGGTGTAGTGTTTGCCGTATCGTCATTAACCTATTTCTTAAGCTTTCACTATATGAGTGCAGGTGTAGCTGCAACACTCGTATTTGCCTATCCCGTATTTGTAGCTATGTTGATGGCCATCTTTTTTAAGGAGCGGCTAAAGTGGCCTTCCGTGTCAGCCATCATGCTTACGATGATAGGCATTGTGTTGCTTTATAAAGACGACTCGGGGCGCCCCATTGCTACCCCAGGTATTGTGCTCATACTACTTTCTGCGTTGGCTTATGCGCTTTATATCATCATTATAAATAAGAGTGGCATTGTGATGTCAAGCGTAAAACTCACGTTTTTCGCAATGGCTATTTGTTGGGTCTGTATTGTAGCTTATGCCTTGCTCACGCCTACAGGCGAATTACAACTATTGCATGGAACCGAACAATGGGCATGTGCGATAACATTAGGTTTAGTCCCAACGGTAATATCTTTGGTGTTTATGGCTATGGCTATAAAGAGCATTGGTTCTACACCAACGGCAGTGATGGGAGCTTTAGAGCCAGTTACCTCTATCGTGTTAGGCATGCTTTTGTTAGGCGAGAGCATCACGTTGCGTATAAGCGTAGGCATTGTGCTTATATTGATGGCAGTAATGTTTATCATCCTCGATGCCAAGATACGCAAAGCGCTGAGCAACACCATGGTAGTAAAGAAGGGACGCTTGATAATAAAGAAAATTAGGTGGAGGTAGTTGCTTTTGATGTAGCATCTAACAGAAATAGAACGTCACTAAATAGCAGAACACAATAAAAATGATTAGCTTTGCATTATGAACAATTCAGAAAATAATATATATCCTATTTTTGACAAAATGTTGTCGCGTAAGGATAAAGAACAATTGCTCGGTCAGCATGGTACTATGCTATGGTTTACGGGTTTGAGCGGAAGTGGAAAAAGCACAATAGCCATAGCCTTAGAGCGCGAATTGCACAAGCGTGGCTTGCTTTGTCGCATACTTGATGGCGACAATATTCGTACGGGTATCAATGCCAATTTAGGTTTCTCAGCAGAAGATCGTTGCGAAAACATCCGCCGCGTAGCAGAGGTGGCAAAACTCTTTGTTGACACAGGTATTATTACCATTGCTGCTTTTGTTAGTCCTACGGAAGAGTTGCGCCAAATAGCAGAACGCATTATTGGTAAGGATGATTTTAAGGAAATATATATTTCAACTCCTATTGAAGAATGCGAACGACGCGATGTGAAGGGACTTTATGCACGTGCGCGTAAGGGCGAAGTAAAAAATTTTACAGGCATTTCAGCCCCCTTTGAAGTTCCGCAGCATCCAGCGTTGAGTTTAGACACTTCGCGCTTGAGTGTGGAAGAGAGCGTAACGAGTTTGCTGCATTTGTTGAACATAGAAAATTAAAAACATAAGTAGGTGTTCAAAATTA
>DJEH01000085.1:0-9006 GCA_002431845.1 Prevotellaceae bacterium UBA5903
CTCAATATAAGAAGACGTTATCCCGAACTTGTGTTATATGCTTACAGACTTTTGTTGCGTAAAAAGAAATAGGCTGAACTTCATGTTGTGGAGTTCAGCCTATTCTTATATTATGAATACTTACAATAATTGCGATTTGCAATTATTGTTATGATGCATTCTCATTTATTATCCGTAGATAACCTTACCATTCTCGTCCTCAAATGGTTTCATGTCTTTAGCATATTGGTTCATGGCACGTAGGCTCATACCCATTGATGAGAAACCACCATCGTGGAAGAGGTTCTGCATAGTTACCTTGCGAGTGAGGTCTGAGAACATCACTACGCAGTAGTCTGCACAATCCTCGGCACTTGCATTGCCAAGTGGCGACATCTTGTCGGCAAAGTCCATCATGTTGTCGATTTCCTTAATACCCTTACCTGCAGTAGTAGCAGTAGGACTTTGAGAGATGGTGTTGATACGTACGTGCTTTTCGCGACCATAGATGTAGCCAAACGAGCGTGCTATGCTTTCGAGCATGCTCTTTGCATCTGCCATATCGCTATAGCCATAGAATGTGCGTTGAGAAGCTACATAGGTAAGCGCTACAACCGAACCATATTCAGCAATAGCGTCTACCTTTTTGGCGCTTTGCAACATTTTGTGGAATGAGATAGCTGAGATATCAATGGTCTTTTGCAGATAGTTGTAGTCTAAATCGTCGTATGTGCGATGTTTGCGCACGTTAGGGCTCATACCTATAGAGTGGAGTACAAAGTCAATCTTGCCACCGAGCACTTCCATGCTCTTGACAAATACGTTGGTAAGATCTTCTACATTTGTTGCATCAGCTGGGATAATAGTAGCACCAATCTTTTCAGCCAATTTGTCAAGTGTACCCATACGCAATGCCATAGGGGTGTTGCTAAGAGTGATTTGTGCACCTTCTGCGGCAGCCTTTTCAGCTACTTTCCATGCAATAGAATCTTCGTTTAATGCGCCGAAAATAATGCCGCGCTTGCCTTTAAGTAAGTTGTGAGTCATAATTAATTGTAATGTTGCTTTGTTTGTAGAACGAACCGGTACTTGCGTTGCCTAAAGTAGGTTCTAACATCAAATTTCGTGCGCAAAATTACTGCTTTTGTGCAAAACTCACAAGCATATAGCGTTTTTTCTGTTTCGCAATCATTTATAATGCTCATTTGGAATATAAAAATGCCCAAATCTATTAAATAAGTTGAAAAACAAGACTAATAGAACATTTTTAATGCTTGATAATATGATACAAAATAAGCAGAGTTACTATCTTTGCATATAAGATAAAAGCAAGGTACATAAGTAATGGCTTAAAACAATGTTACAAATAGGCCTTGTACTATCAAAAATTTAAAACATAGAAACTAATAGAAGGAACAGTTATGAAAAAGTCACTATTGTTATTGGCTATGTGCTTAACTTCGCTTGGCACTTATGCACAAGATGATGACGTTTATTTCGTTCCGTCATCAAAAGATAGAACCGAGAGTAACGATACTTATACTGCTAACCCTGGACGCTCGTCTTACACCCCTATTTCGGGCAACGAGTCGGTGTTCAGCTCAAGCAATTGGGCCAATGGACGCGGCAACGGTGGGCGCGATGTAGACGATTATAATCGTCGTGGGCGCAATTATAAAGGGCAAGCTGCCGATTCATTGGGCATGAAGCAGCTTTATGACGAGGCTTACGATGATGGTTACGAAGATGGTTCGTACACCGCACGCATCGTGCGCTTTTGGTCGCCTCGTGCAGGCGTTTACGTAAGTAGTCCTTACTATTTTGACTACTACGACCTTTGCGGCTTTTACGATCCATTTTACTATGGTTATGGTTCGGCATGGAGCATAGGTTGGAGCGGTTGGTATGGATGGGGCAGCTGGTATGGCTGGCGTCCGTATTATAGTTGGGGGTGGAATAGTCCTTGGTATAATCCATGGTACGACCCTTGGTATGGTCCAGGATGGGGCGGTCCGCATTGGGCTTGGCATCCCACACATTGGTTGCCATCGAATGCCGAGCGTGGTCCTGTAGGTGGCTGGGTAAGCCGTGGTGGAGCGCGTGGCATAGGCGGAGTTGGACTTGCTAACACCACCACATCTAAGGGCGGTCGTGGTTCGTCGTCAGTTTTCAGTGGAAGAGGCTTTGGCGGACGTAGCAGTGTGGTTAATACCGACAATAATCGTCGCACCTTTGGCAACATATTTAGAGGTTCAAATAGCTCTACAACTAATAGCGGTAGCAAATATCAAGGACGAGGTTTTGGGCAGACTAATCAGAACAACACGCAGTCTAATCGCCGTGTGTTCAATACCGACAATCAAAACAATCGCTCTAATAACCGCACATTTGGCAATAGCAATACCTATAGCCAACCCTCAACCCCTTCGCGCAGTAGTAGCGTAGGAGGCTTTGGTGGCCGTGGTTTTGGTGGAAGTAGCCAACGCAGCATGGGCGGCGGTGGCGGTGGCCGAAGTTTTGGTGGCCGCCGATAATAAGCCAACTCTTACTGCAACATAAACAATATTAGTAAGGTGAAGTAAGTAGCCGATGGCAGTAGTACATGCCTTGATACGCTACTTACTTTATCACATATGTAAATTCTAAATAAAAAACACTCTTTAGTGATGAAACGTAAATACATTGTAGCATTGTCAGCCTTAGCATTGTGTGGTTCTGTTAGTGCACAAGATATCTATAAGATAGAGACGCTATCTGGAAGCGACCTCAATGGTACATCGCGCTATGTAGGTATGGGTGGCGCCATGAATGCACTCGGTGCCGACCTTTCAACAATGGGAACCAACCCTGCTGCTATAGCGATGTATCGCAAGGGAGATGTGGCATTTACCGGAAGTGCTACGGTGCAGCCCAATGGCATGTCAATGGCTGAAATTAGCAAGGGGCGTGGCTCGTTTGACCAAGCAGGCTTTGTGTTCCCATTCAAAATGGATGGTGGTAAACTGAAGTATGTAAACTTTGGTTTCAACTACCAGAAGCGTCGCAACCTTAAGAATTTTATAGGGCTTGACAACATTCAAACCAACAACGGAGAGTCGCAGTCGTGGCAGATGCAAGAGCTTGCATACTACAATGGCAATGCGCTCGACCTCTCTAATCGCAACGACTGTCAATACACCACCCCCATAGCTATCACCGGTTACGATGCCCAACTGATAGCACCTACACACGACGAAAGTGGTAAGATAACGGGCTACACTCCGAGCAACTCGCGTGCATACAACTATTATCGTGCACAGTGGGGAGGCATACAAGAGTACGACTTCAACGTTTCGTTCAACGTTAATCATCAGTTCTACGTTGGTGCCACATTTGGCGTTTATAATGTGAACATGCATAGCCGTTTGGCATACGATGAAAATCTGCAAGATGCAACAGGCACTTTGGCAGCCTATAATATGGATCAAGTAGAAACGCTAACAGGCACGGGGTTCGATGCCAAGTTTGGCTTGATTGTGCGTCCAGTAGAGGATAATCCGTTTCGTATTGGCTTTTCTGTAAGCACTCCTATCTTTTACGACCTTACAGCAAATTCTTACGTAAGCATGGTTTCGCCCTATGCCTATACCGACAAGAATGGCAACACTTATAACCAAACAAAGGCCGACTATACAGTAAACGACCTCGACTACCGCATACGTACACCTTGGAAGATAAACATCAGCATGGCAACAACCATAAGCAACTATTTGGCGCTTGATGCAGAGTACGAAGTGAGCCGTTACACAGGCGCGCAACTACGTTGGATTGATGACGACAACTATCTATGGGGCGATGATGGCTACCGCAGTTCAACCCGCGACCGTGCTATGGACCAAGAGATTGACGCTTATCTCAACACGGTGCAAACGTTCCGTATTGGCGCTGAGGCACGTATTGCACCCAAGTGCTATTTGCGTTTAGGCTACAACTACGTGTCGTCGCCATTTAAGAAAGATGCATTCTTAAATGCCTTTACAAGTAGTCCAGCATACAACTATTACACCAATACCGACTATGTAAACCTCGGTGCAATTAATCGTGCCACTGTGGGACTTGGCTATCGTGGCAAACATTGCTACCTCGACTTTGCCTACCAGTTCCAAAAGCAACAAGGCGATGTTTATGCCTTCCATGCAACGGATGGTAATAGTACGCAAAACCTCTTGACAGGGCAAAAAGTAGACCTCAATCGCCATAATGCAATGGTTACTTTAGGCTTTAAGTTTTAACCCAGCAACCCCATAACAGTATCTAATATTAAAGAGCGAACAAATGTTGTGTTGTGGTGTATGAGGGTAGGTGCTAAACATTCTCTCTCATGCATGTTCATGCCATTTGTCCGCCCTTTTATTTGCATTACTCTTCTATATTTTTACTCTTTAAGCATATGAAACGAATATTTTATATCATTCCCGCCATGTTGTTGGCATTGTCATCATGTAGCACTCAAAAGTCGGCTTACTCTGTAGGTGGCGAATGGGCACTTATCAACCTTAATGGCAAGAGTATAACGCCAACAAATGAGACTCCTTTCATTGGTATTGACCTTTCTGAGGGGCATCTATACGGCTTTACAGGCTGTAACCGTCTTACGGGCAGTATCAACGTAAAGGCTTTTGCAGCGGGTAAACCCGACTTTTCGCAACTTGGTATGACGCGTATGCTCTGCCCCGACGATAAGTACGAAAGAGACTTTATGCAAGCACTCGACAAGGTAAAATCGTCTGAGGTTAAGAACAACGAAATGCTTCTTAAAGACGCTAAAGGAAACGTTATCCTAACATTTAAGAAGAAGTAAGCAATTTTCTCTCATTTATAGTCCCTAACAATCAATCACCCCATACCCAATAACCATAATATATGGCTACAGTAGACGATAAAAAGATTATTTTCTCTATGGTTGGTCTGTCAAAGACCATCAAGCAGAACAACAAGCAAGTACTCAAAAACATTTATCTCAGTTTCTTTTACGGAGCTAAGATTGGCATTATAGGTTTGAATGGTGCCGGTAAATCAACGCTTATGAAAATCATTGCCGGACTTGATAATGACTATCAAGGCGAAGTGGTTTTCTCGCCAGGATATAGCGTTGGTTATCTGCCACAAGACCCTCATCTCGACGACAATAAAACCGTTAAGGAGATTGTGCAAGAGGGTGTGCAGAACGTAGTAGACGCTTTGGCTGAGTACGAAGAAATCAACCAAAAGTTTGGTTTGCCCGAGTACTACGAGAACGAAGACAAGATGAACGAACTCTTTACACGTCAGGGCGAACTACAAGACATACTTGATGCTACCGATGCTTGGAACCTTGATAGCCGCCTTGAACGCGCCATGGATGCCCTCCGCCTACCGCCTGCCGACCAAAAGGCCGAACACCTTTCGGGGGGTGAACGCCGCCGCATTGCTCTGTGCCGACTATTGTTGCAAAAGCCCGATGTGCTATTGCTCGATGAGCCTACCAACCACCTTGATGCCGAGAGCATCGACTGGTTAGAACAACACCTCAACCAATACGAAGGCACTGTTATTGCCGTTACGCACGACCGCTATTTTCTTGACGATGTTGCAGGTTGGATACTCGAACTTGACCGTGGCGAAGGCATTCCCTGGAAAGGCAACTACTCATCATGGCTTGAGCAAAAAAGCAAGCGCATGGAGCAAGAAGAGAAGGTGGCAAGCAAACGACGCAAGACCCTTGAACGCGAACTTGAGTGGGTGCGCATGGCCCCCAAGGCTCGTCAGGCCAAAGGTAAGGCTCGCTTAAACTCGTACGACAAACTGCTTAACGAAGACCAAAAGGAGAAGGAGCAGAAACTCGAAATATTTATACCCAATGGTCCACGCCTTGGCAACAAGGTTATCGAAGCGCACCATGTTAGCAAATCGTTTGGCGATAAGGTGCTCTATAAGGACCTTGATTTCACACTACCACCCGCAGGCATTGTGGGTGTGATAGGTCCCAATGGTGTGGGTAAGACCACTTTGTTCCGTCTTATTATGGGCCTTGACACTCCCGATGAAGGCACATTCGAGATGGGCGAGACAGTGAAACTTGCTTACGTAGACCAACAACATACCGACATTGACCCCGAAAAGAGTGTGTACGAAGTTATCTCTGGAGGCAACGAACTCATGCGTATGGGTGGGCGCGATATCAATGCGCGTGCCTACTTGAGCCGCTTCAACTTTGCTGGCGCCGACCAAGAAAAGAAGTGTGGCGTGCTTTCGGGTGGTGAGCGCAACCGCTTGCAATTGGCGTTGGCGCTTAAGCAAGAAGGTAACGTCTTATTGCTTGATGAACCTACCAACGACATTGACGTAAACACCCTGCGTGCACTCGAAGAGGGTCTTGAGGCATTTGCTGGTTGTGCTGTAGTGATAAGTCACGACCGCTGGTTCCTTGACCGTATTTGTACGCACATCTTAGCCTTTGAGGGCGATGGCAATGTGTTCTTCTTTGAAGGGTCGTATACCGACTACGAGGTGAACAAAGCCAAGCGCCTTGGCCTTGAAGAACCTAAGCGCATACGCTATCGCAAACTTGAAGCATAAACAACACATATATGCTATGTGAATAGAACTCAAAGTTACTTATATTTTAAAGTCCTACATGCCAATAAAAAAGTATGTAGGGCTTTTTAGTATGTTGACAAAATAAAAAAAATATTACTAACTTTGTAAACAAGCCAAAGCACAACACAATATGGCAACAATGAAACTTATCCGATAGGAATACAGACGTTTGAGGAGATTATAACCAAGAACATGTTCTATGTTGATAAGACGGAATATGTTTATCGCATGGCAAATGCAGGCAAGTATTTTTTCCTTAGTCGTCCACGTCGTTTTGGAAAATCATTGCTTACTTCTACGTTTAAGAGTTACTTTGAGGGTAAGAAAGATTTATTCAAAGGGCTTGCTATTGAAAAGTTAGAAACGGAGTGGACTGAATACCCCGTATTGCACTTCAGCATGGCAGGCGGAAAGTACATGGAGAAGGAACAACTTGAAAATTATCTTGACTTTATTTTGCGAATGCAAGAGGATGATTTGGGCATTCATAGCACAGAACAAAATGCCAACACACGGTTGCTTAATCTTATAAAAACCGCTTACGAGCAAACAGGCAAACAAGTTGTTGTACTCATTGACGAATACGATGCTCCCTTGCTCGATGTCGTGCATGAAGACCAAATGTTGCCCGTGTTACGCAACGTTATGCGCAACTTCTATAGTCCGCTAAAGGATTGTGAACCTTATTTGCGTTTTGTATTTCTTACTGGCATTACCAAGTTCTCGCAGATGAGTATTTTTAGCGAATTGAACAACATTACCAATGTGAGCATGGATGATGAGTATGCTGGTATTTGTGGTATAACGATGGAGGAATTAACCACGCAGTTATTGGTAGGCGTAGAGGCTTTGGCAGATAAATTGGGTATGACAAAAGAGAAGATGATTGACAAACTTCGCGAATACTACGATGGCTATCATTTTGCTGCACAATCGCCCGATGTTTTTAATCCTTACAGTTTGCTAAATGCTTTGGCCAGAGGAAAAATGGACTATTATTGGTTCTCATCTGGCACGCCAACCTATCTGATAGAGATGCTCAAAAAGTTTCATGTGATGCCGTCTGAGATTGGTGGTGGCGATGCTGATAAGTCAGAGTTTGATGCTCCTACAGAGAGCATGTCTTCTGTTATACCATTGCTCTATCAGAGTGGTTACATCACCATCAAAGGCTATGACCCCGAAACAGAACTTTATACCCTTGACCTCCCGAACAAGGAAATACGAGTTGGACTTTATCGTTGTCTGTTGCCCAATTATATCGGTACAAACACAGTGAAGGGCACTACTACTATAGCTAAAATGTCGGCTCTCATACGCCGCAACGATATGGATGGAGCTTTGAGTATGCTGCAAGACTTTCTCGCCACCGTTCCCTACTGTCAGGGCGCAAACACCGAGGGACACTATCAGCAGAAGATGTATGTAATATTCTCTATTCTCAACCATTATGTTGATGTTGAAGTGCGCACACCGCGTGGTCGCGTTGATATGGTGTTGCGTACAGCTACGCACCTTTACCTCATTGAGTTGAAACTCAACAAGGATGCTACCACAGCTATGCAACAGATTGATTTAAAACAATACTCCAAACGTTTCATGCTATGTGGACTACCCATCGTTAAGGTTGGTATTAACTTTGATGTAGAGCAACATAATATAACAGATTGGGTAGTGAACGAAGATGACCAAACATGTTTAAACGCATAATCTCTTTATTATCCCTATTTATGTGCTTTGCTTGTAAGTTATGTACACAAGTCATTGTGCCAAGTACACAATTGCAGCAACAGATGCGAGAGGATGAACGTACTTTCCTCTCGCAAATGGACCCTCAGCTTCAACACCGCCAAAGCGAGGCTATCAAAGCTGCTATGCAGGGCGACACTACGGCGCTTATGCAAATACGTCGTAGTCGTAACAAAGCGCCTACTATCAACGATAGTGTAAAAATGCACTATATATCGCCAAAATTGTGTCTTTTCATGCCCAAGCAAAACAAGGGAAGATTGCGCCCATTGTTGGTATATTTTCATGGTGGAGGATGGTGCTTTGGTAGCATTAATAGTTGTGCCAAATTTTGTGCCGAAGTAGCATGTGTTGCTGATTGCGGTGTGTTGGCTGTTGATTACCGTTTGGCACCAATCAATCCATTTCCTGCAGCTCTCAACGATTGTGTGGCGGCCTATAGGTTTGCCTATAGTCACGCAACAGAGTGGGGTATAGATGCTACACACATCCTTGTTGGAGGCGATAGTGCAGGGGGACAACTGGCATTGGCTACAGCACTATCAGAGCCTTCGGTGCGAGCCGTAATATCCATATATCCCGTAACCAAACTCTATGCTGAGACCACTCCCTCGTGGCAACAATATGCCAAAGGCTATGGCAATGATGCCGAACTCATGC
>DJEH01000085.1:9189-18836 GCA_002431845.1 Prevotellaceae bacterium UBA5903
GAAGACCACGTGTTTCCCACAGCCACTCACCTTTTTATCACCGTTCCTGGACAGCCTACAGCATTTGCCGAGGCAGTAAAGATTGTGGCATCGTATATGCCTACTTAACAGGCAATAGCGTGGAGTGGCAAACCAGAGGAGTAAAATATAGAAGCTAAAATCCTGTTGTAGATAATTGCTCGTTATAAGTAGGTATTTAAAATTAATTTTGAACACCTACTTAACAGAGCTTTTTAGCACAAACACACATAAACTAATAGAATATATGTATAGAAATAAAAAGATGCGTCGCCTTTATATTGCTTTAGCTTGCTGCTTAGTATTGTTTGCAGCTTGTGGTAACAAGACTACTCAAAAGCCTGAGAACCTGCAACCTTGCAAAACGAAAGTAGCTCGAAAAAGTAATCTTGATAATCAATGGTACTATGTGGGCGAAGTAGAAGCTAAAACCTCTACTTCGGTGGGTTTTAGGGTGCCTGGTACCATAATGAGAGTGTACGTAAACGAAGGCGACTATGTGAGCAAAGGGCAATTGTTGGCCGAACTCGGCCCGCAGGACATGCAAAATAGTTACGACATAGCACGTGCCACACTCAACCAAGCAGAAGATGCTATGCGACGCGTTAATATTATGCATAACGAGCAGAGTATTCCCGAAATAAAGTATGTGGAAGTACAAACCAAGTTAGAACAAGCACGTAGCGTATTTGCTGCAGCAAAAAAACGACTTGCCGACACAAAACTCTATGCTCCGGTGGCAGGCGTGATAGGCAAACGCAGCATTGAGGTGGGCGAAAATTATGGCATGCTACTCTCGGCATTTACTATTTTCGATTTGAGCCAGGTGATGGTTAAAATACCTATTCCCGAACGTGAAATATCTAAGATAAAGAAGGGCGACGAGGCAAGCATTTGCGTGCTTGCATTGGGCGACTCGGTACGCTTTAAGGCCCATGTAGACAAAATTAGCGTGATGGGCGACCGCTTGACCCATAGCTACGAAGTGAGGCTCAGCGTAAACAACCGGCAGGGACAACTCATGCCAGGCATGGTGTGTAATGTACAGCTTTGGCCAAAATCTACCAGTGGCATAAAAGGCTTTGTGCTACCAGTTAATGCCGTTAAAGCCAATGCTGCTAATGAGCACTATGTGTGGGTTGTAGATGGAGGAAAGGCATGCCGACGCCGAGTGGATATTGGTATGTATTCAAAGGATGGCATCGTTATTTACGATGGCATTAACGATGGCGACCACGTGATAGTGGAGGGACAAAATAAGGTTAGTGAAGGACAAAAGATAAAGGAAATTCTATGAAACTACCCAATTTTACACGTGCCACGATGCACAACTACCGGTTGGTAGTTTTCTTTTTAATCCTACTCATCATAGCAGGAGCTACCTCGTTATGGAGGATGCCAAAACAGGAATTTCCCGAGTTTAGTATGCCCATTGCCATGATTGTAGCGGTGTATCCAGGTGCATCGAGCGAGGATGTAGAGAAGCAGGTGACTAATAGACTTGAGGATTATCTGTTCAGTTTTAGCGAGGTGAGCGCTAAGAATACGCGTTCTAACACCACAGATGGTTTGTGCACTTTTATCATCACGCTCAATGACAAAGGGGCTAAGAACCCCGAAATAACATGGGGACGCATACGCGATGGCTTGCCATTACTGCAAAAAACACTTTTGCCACCTGGCTGCTTGGGAGTAGCATTGCTCGATAATTTTGGTAGTGCTGCTGCCGAACTCATAGTGCTCGATAGCAAGGATAAAAGCTATCGTGAACTCGACGAAATGGCCAGCCAACTTAAAGAGAACTTGCAAGGAGTAGACAATATTTGTAATCTGCGCAAGCAAGGTGTGCTACACGAGCAAATAAGTATTTACCTTGACAAGGAGCGTATGGTAAGATTTGGTGTAAGCCGTACCATGATTACCGCCATGCTTGCTATGCAAAATATCACAACGGGTGGGGCACACATTGGCAACGATGATACCGATATGCCCATTTACGTGTCGGCCGACAATCAGACGGAGCGCGAAATAGCTAACCAAATCATTCTGAATGAACCTGTAAGCGGAAAGATTGTGCGACTGAAAGATGTAGCACGGGTTGTAAGAGAGTATCCTGATGTGGTAAACTATATAAGCAACAATGGCGAAAAGGCTGTTTTGCTGAGCCTTGAAATGCAAGAGGGAGGCGATATAGTAGCTTTTGGACGTGATGTGGATAAGCGTGTTGAGGCATTTCAGAGCACTCTGCCCAAGAGCGTGCACCTTACGCATATAGCCAACCAACCGCAAGTGGTGCGCAACTCCATCGTAAGCTTCCTTGGCGATTTGGTAGAAGCAATACTTATTGTTGTGCTGGTTATGATGGTGCTGTTTCCTATGCGTTCGGCAATGGTGGCAGGTATTTCTATTCCCATAACCATCATCATAACCTTTGGGCTGATGGCTGCATTTGGCATACCACTCAATAACGTAACGCTTGCAGCACTCATAGTGGCGCTCGGAATGGTGGTGGACGACTCTATCATTATTATTGATGCACATCAAGAGTTGTTGCAACAGGGGCATTCAAGTTGGTTCGCATCTGTGTTTAGTGCGCACAACTTCTTTCCATCTATTAGCATTGCTACAATGAGCATCTGCTTGGTGTTTTTGCCTTCGGTTATATTCATGCCAGAGATGCTTGCCAACTTTTTCCGTGTGTTCACATTTACTATGATTAGTGCATTGCTCACCTCGCTCTTTGTGGCTATGATATTTGTACCATTGCTCAATCACAAATTGTTGGGCAAGTCGGCATCACAGGGTGCACATGTTAAAGAATCACGTCTTTTGGCTCCTATTGAACGTGGCTACGAACGACTGCTGAAAGTGTGCTTTGCTCACCCTTATAGCATTATTGTGGGCAGTGTGTTGCTTGTGGTAGCTGGTGCATGGCTGTTTGGACAAATACCTAAAAAAATGATTCCTAACGCCGACCGCGACCAGTTTGTGGTAGAAATCTACACCCCGAATGGAACGAGCATTGACCGTACTGCTGCCATTACCGATAGTGTGGCTATGGTGATGAAGCAAGACAAGAGAGTGGAAAATGTAACAGAATTTGTGGGGCAACTCATGCCACGTTTCATGGTGTCGGCTCCTATAGCAATGGGTGGCAAACGCTTTGCGCAGATTGTGGTACGTAGCAAGGGCAATAAAGAAACGCTCGACTTGATACGCGACTATACTGGCCATTTTGAGGCGCGTTGGCCCGACACTTACGTGCGTATGTTTCAACTTTCGTATGCTATGGGAGGGGGCATGAGCTTTACGTTTGAGGGCGACGACTTTGTACACCTACATCAGATGGCAGACTCTGTAAAACAATTTATGCGCACTCAAAAAGGCCTTATTTGGATACACGATGGCTTTGGTGAGATGCAACCAGTGATGGACGTAAGGTTAGATCCCATTAGTGCGGCACAACTTGGCGTTACACGTCTGTCGGTAGCATCGAGCCTTGCCATGAAATATGGTGGCATGAAGTCGGGCAGTGTGTGGGAAGATGACTATGAAATGCCAGTGATGATGTATGCCGACAGTCGCGATGAACGTCGTGATATGAGCAAAATTGGCGATGAATACGTGGGTACTACCTTTGGTGGTAATGCTCCTTTGCGTCAGATTGCTCATATCAAACCCACATGGTGCGAGAATACCATAGAACACCGCCAAGGACGACGTGTAGTGACGGTACAAGCCGATGTTGTGCCTGGTTATAGCAGTGCCAAGGCTACCAAACAAATTGAGAACTATATTAAAAAACAACTTGCACCACACATGCCACAAGATGTGCGCTATCGCAAGTCGGGTATGGCCGAGCTTAATGAATATATAGGCGAACCATTGGCCACGAGTTTTATTATTAGTTTGAGCATCATTCTGCTTATTATGGTACTCAACTTTCGCAAGTTTCGTTTGTCTGCACTTGCTATGTGTGGCACACTTTTGGCATTGCCAGGTGCTGCGGTCGGACTATGGTTGTCGGGGTGTGACTTTGGCATGACTTCGATGCTTGGCGTATTCTCATTGCTGGGCATTGTAATGCGAAACTCCGTAATTATGTTTGACTACGCCGAGGAACTTCGTGCCAAAGGCTATAGTGTTCGTCATGCAGCAATGGAGGCTGGTCGCCGACGAATGAAACCTATTGTGCTTACTTCTGCTACAACAGCAGTGGGCATGTTGCCCTTAATGCTATCTGATAGTACACTATGGCCCTCTATGGGGTGGATAATATGTTTTGGCACACTGATGGCTACTATCTTAGTGGTAACGGTAATGCCATGTGCCTATTGGAAACTCTTGGATAACAAAAAACGTGCGAAACGCTATGAGGCACAATGTGTAGGCTAATAGGTGTGCACATTGCCAAATGTTAAGCTAAAATAAAAATATACAATTATGAGAAAATTGTCTTGCCTATTTTGGGGGATGCTACTTGCCATGGTTGCCTATGGCCAAAATGTTGTAGCGCAAGAGCAGATAAAGCATGACCAAACTGTTTATACCCTACAAGAGGCCAT
Organism: Prevotellaceae bacterium UBA5903; assembly: GCA_002431845.1. Taxonomy (GTDB): domain Bacteria; phylum Bacteroidota; class Bacteroidia; order Bacteroidales; family Bacteroidaceae; genus Alloprevotella. The sequence goes on from DJEH01000085.1 coordinate 13,773, forward strand.
AACTGCTGCGTGTAAGAATAATGCAGACCTTAATAATAAGCGATTAGATACAGAGTCGATGAAGGCAATGAAGTCCGAACTCTATACACGATATTTTCCGCATGTAAGTGCTTCTGCTACTTATTTTGAACGCAACCGAGGTTTGGCAGAGGGTTCTTCTTGGCTCGACAACTTGTTTGCTCTGATAAATATTGATGATGGCTCTTCAATTAAAGGTGTGCAGATACTTAAACGTGGCTTTATGGGGGGTGTTACAGCTATACAACCCATATATACGGGTGGAAGGCTCACTGCAGCTAATAAACTTGCTGAGTTGGGAATAGATGCTACTAAGGAGATGACTGCAGTTAAGCAGGACGAACTCATACAAGAGGTAGAGAGCTATTTTTGGCAACTTGTGCAGTTGTACGAGACAGAGCGATCGTTACAGACCATGGATTCATTGGTACAATATGCAGCTCATGATGCATCACTTGCTCTGAAGGCAGGATTAGTTACAACGAGCGATCGCATGCAGGTTGATATACATGCATCAAAATTGCAGGGGGTGCATCTGCAAGTGAGCAATGGCAAGGATTTATGCAAAGAGTATTTGGCCTATTTGTTAGGAACTGAACGTGTGGATAGCATCGTGTGGGAGGACATTTATCAACGACAAAAGCCCGACGCATATTTTACAGACCCACATGCAGCTATGATAGGACGGCACGAAACAAACTTGCTTCAGATGCAACTTTCGTCGGCACAACTTAAGCGTAAACTTGTAAAGGGCAATATGCTACCTGTGGTGGGAGTAGGTTTTGCATTTAACTACCATTACTTTTTTGCAAAGAACGACTATGGCGTATATCACAATTTTTTTGACCATAGGCCAACTGCTTGGGTTGCGGGGCTGAATGTAAGTATTCCTATATCTGGATGGTGGACAGGTAAACATGCTTTACGCCGTGCAGATGTGCAAATAGCTAAGGCACAGAACGAATTGGATGATAAAAAGCGCAAAATGATGGTGCAGATTTCGCTTAAGTGGAAAACGTTGAACGAAAAGTACAAACAAATTGACATTGCACTAAAGCAGTTGCAGCAGTCGGCTCAGAACCAACGTCAGCAGGCAAGTGCCTACCGTAGCGGTTCTATTAGCATGACAAACCGCTTGCAAGCCGATGCTCTTTATGAGGAAGCACGCACGCATTATATAGATGCTTGTATTAAATACAAACTCGCAGTAACAGATTATCTGCATGTGACGGGTAGATAAGAAGTCGTAAGTAGGAACTTAAAATTCATATATGAGTCCACTCCACAAAGTCACATATTGAGTTTTAAATTAAAGCATGTTTTTATTTTGTCATACGATATTGCCTATATGCATCTTTGTAAAGATACACCATACGATGTAATAACAGAAAAGCAGTCATTAAGTTCTAAAATAAAAATATTTTTTGGAAGAAGCATTTTTAAAAAGTGAACTCATAACTAAATTTAAGTTTTGAATTTGGCATAAATGGTTGAAAACCATAAAGCTCGTAGCCTAAGAATTTGTTCTGGGTTACGAGCTTTATGGTTTTCAGCCATTTATACTTAAATCCGAAACTTGACTAATTTAATTTTGAATATCAACTTATATATGAGCTATTAGAAATGTATTATGTAAAGTCCCGTAGTGACGGCATAAAGTAGGATAGAGGCTTGCCCCTATCTAAAAAGTTCATATCCATTTTCTATAGATTACTCACCTCTCCCCTTGAGGGGAGAAACTAAAGCAAGCCGAAGAGCTTGCAGAGGAGTGGGGAGAAGAAATAATCTTATCTTATTAAGTAGGCATAAACAACCTGTAATAACGAATATCTATGACAATCATAAAATTGAAATTCCGTCCATCATCAGTACCTAAAACAGAGGGAACACTGTATTATCAAGTGACATACAAACGAAAAGTGAAGTGGATAAACACCCAACTACATATCTATCCTAAAGAGTGGAATGATGAGACTGGTGAACTGATGATAACAGTGCCAACCAATAGCGTGCGAAAGGCAGAATTGAAGAAAATGCAGTATCAAATGAATTGGGAACTGAAACAATGGGATAAAGTGATTGTAGAAATGGAAAGTAAGCATAATAATGTAACAATAAAAGAGTTGTGTGATGCTTTCAATAAGATAAAGGCGCAAAAGACCGTTTTTATGTTTCTGCAAGAACAAGTGCTTAAAAAAGAACAGATGAACCGACAAGGTACAGCTATGACATACTTAAATGCCTACAGACGTTTTAAGGAGTTTCGTAAGGAAATAGATTTAACTTTTGATGAACTTACAGCCGACATGATGGAATGTTATGAAGCGTGGCTCATAGACCGACGACTGAAACAGAACAGCATCAGCTGCTATCTGCGCACGCTCTGCACGTTATTATCTAAAGCCGTAGGTGAGGGACTGACGACCGACAGAAAGCTATTTAATCGTGTGCGCTTGGCGTACGTTAAGACAGCCAAACGTGCCATTAGCGAGAATGAACTGAGAGCTATAGCCTCGTTGCAATTGCCCCAAGGCACTATCATAGCCTTTGCTCGCGATATCTTTATGTTTAGTTTCTATATGAGGGGTATGCCGTTTGTAGATATAGCCTATCTGCGAAAGACAAACTTGAAAAATGGTATGTTGGCTTATAGTCGTAAGAAGACTAATCAGTATCTGACTGTAGAATGGGAAAGGGAAGCGCAAGAGATAATCAACAGGTATGCACACATAAATCCCGATAACCCCTATCTTCTTCCTATTATACAGAAAGAGGATGGAACAGAGCGTAAGCAGTATCACCGTATGTTGGAGAACATTAACTACAACTTGAAGAAAATAGGCGAAAAGGTTGGCCTAAAAATGCCGCTCACCACATACACGGCTCGACATACATGGGCGAGTATAGCACGTAATATGGATATATCCATTTCTATAATTAGCGAGGGTATGGGACATCGTTCCATCAAAACAACACAAGTATATTTGAACTCTATCGATGTGTCGAAAATCAATGAAGCAAACAAGAAAATAATACGAAGAATAAGCAAGTAAATGTTTAACAAACAAATGCTTAAGTTTCGTATTTTGTACATCAAAATACGGAGGAACTAAAATGCTACTGAAAATCAAAATGTTGATTGTACAGAATTAGTGGATTTGTTAAACATTTCTGCATAAATTTGCATAACGACAGAAGATTTTTAAATGAAGATGGTACTAAATGCAAGAAAAAATATACCTTTGTAGCAAGTTCCGTATTTTGATGTACAAAATACGGAAGAACTGATAGAGATATGAAGTTCAACGAGAGATAAAATCCAAGGTATTGATAATATGCTGATACATTAAATAATACTCCTCTCAGGTTGGACAATCATACAATTTAATCGTATGACTTTATGAGCAATATTATTGCGAAACTGGCCCATTCATCCCAAGTGATGATAGCCAACAGAGACATAAAGTAGATAAGAAAATGACGCAGGTTAGCTCGCTTCCTTCTTCTACAGCCAGTGTAAATGATATGTATAACAACAAGCGTTTACCAAAGGGCATCCACGTTGTTCGGTCTGATAGAAAATCGGCTCGAAAAGTAGAAGAAGTATCCTATTGCGAAGAAGAGGAAAGAACACCATGGGGGTACCTCTTTATACAACATTTAGCAGCAGAAAAGTTTGAGAAAACACTTGAAACAGCCAATTTAATAGGTGATTTCAAACCCAAATGCTTTATTCATCGCACTATTAGTTATAAGCGCAAGTCGAATGGCAAAGGCGTAGTAAAAGAAGAAAAGCCAAGCGTTAGCGGTCTTGTATTTTTGCAAGGAAAAACTGAAGAACTGAAAGTTTTTCTCCAAAATAATTTTCCTCGATACCATCTTGTTAATAATTGTATGAATGGAGAACCTGCCTCCATAAAAGATAGTGTAATGCAGCCTTTTATGCAAGTGATGCAAACAGAACCAGAACGTGTTACCTTTTTGCGCGATCCTTTTGTAAAGTTTGCAAAAGACCATGTGAAGCTTCGTATGCTAACAGGTGTTATGGCAGGGCAAGTAGGCTATGTGGTGCGTATATTAAAAAATCGCCAACTTGTTATGGACTTCGGTGGCTATGCTGTGGCTATCAATAATGTACATAATGAAGATTTTGAAATAGCCGAATGACGCAAGGCTTTTTGCCGTATCCCATCTATTAATGGAAACTATATTCTTTACATGCTCTCGTCAGATAATTATCCAAGACAAATAATATGAGAGTAACTATGTTGCACATTATCGTGGTGCAGCACTCACAAGTCTGTCCAAACTTTTAGGCACAGTAAGATTTTTGTTTAGCGAACTTTCACTTTCATCTGAAGTAATGGAACAATTTAAAGAATGGTTCCTGCCAAAAGGACGCAAAGAAACCACCATTCGTCTCTATTCGTATCAGATAAACGCTTTTTACAAAGAAACAGTAAAGAATGGCATTGCATCTCCAAAGCAATTATTGAAAGAATTAAAGCTAACATTGCAACCCGTTGCAACCTTTCAGTCATCCCCTTTCTTAATATGGCAAATATAATAATATATCAGCGTGCTATTGATAATGTGAGTGTGAGCAAATTAATATAATAAGGAGATATCAAATTCAGATAAGATGCGCGATTTTAAAGATATAAAGATTGCAGTAGCAGGTACTGGCTATGTTGGTCTAAGTATGGCTACATTGTTGTCACAACATCATCAAGTAACGGCTGTGGATGTAATCCCTGAAAAGGTAGAGAAACTGAATAATAAGATTTCACCGATACAAGATGATTATATAGAAAAGTACTTGGCAGAAAAAACTTTGGACTTGACTGCGACATTAGATGCACGTTCTGCATACGCTGATGCTGATTTTGTGGTCATTGCTGCACCAACCAATTATGATCCTATCAAGAATCATTTTGATACAAGTCATGTTGAGGAGGTGATAGACTTGATTTTGGAGGTGAATCCTGATGCTATAATGGTTATCAAGTCTACAATCCCTGTTGGCTATACTCGTAACCTCTATTT
>DJEH01000150.1 GCA_002431845.1 Prevotellaceae bacterium UBA5903
AAGTCGACGTATTCTCCTTCGTCTTTTTTAAATATCTTTCCTCTTGTATCATTGCCAGTTTGCCCGGTATATTCGTGATGGGCGTTGCCCGATTCTGCATCAAACTGGTGTGATGAAGTGTTGTTATAGCCTTCTCTTGTTTGGCTATAGGTTGTGCTTTGTTGCTTGTTGTGGTTGGTGTTGGTGGTTGTGCCAAAGCCTTTGCCAAAGGGGTTTAATAAATTGCGTACTTTGCTTATAACCCTCAGTATGGTTATGATGAAGAACACGCCAATGGCCATTATAGCACCAAGGATGAAGAGGAAGAAAAGCCCAAATAAATGCATACGGAAAAATTAATCTATGTTCGTAATTGAGCACCAATATGATGGTGTTTGCGCATCTACTTTATGTGGTGATTTTTTTATAGATGCCTATCTCTTACTCTTCTTTTGCAATCTTTGTGCCAATTAAGTTGTTTGCTATAGATGTAAGCACATAAAGTACGATTATAGCTGAAAAACCAGCCCAACCTAATATTACTAATAACAATAGGCTCATTAAGACAAAGCCATAACGCACTATATTGTCTTTTACCGAGAAGTTCTTGAATTTTAGTGCAAACATAGGAATTTCGCAAACCAATAGCCAGCATGAAAGCAATGTACCTGCAATGAAGCAAATGCTAATCCATAAGCTATTTTCTGCTGTAATGCTATGTTGCAATGACACGCAAAGCGACGCCCAAAACAATGCGTTGGCAGGTGTTGGCAGACCGATAAAGGTGGTAGATTGCCGTTCGTCAAGATTGAACTTTGCTAAGCGTAGTGCCGAGAATGCTGCCATTACAAAAGCTATGTAGGGCAGATATTCAGCCACAGGGCAAACCTTGATGTTGCATGCAATTGCGTTTGTAGACAACGTTTGTTTTAGCATGGCAAATACGATTGCTGAGGGTGCAAAGCCAAAGGTGATGTCGTCGGCTAGCGAGTCAAGTTCCTTGCCAATATTAGATGATACGTGCAATAGTCTTGCTGCAAACCCATCGAAAAAGTCGAATACTGCACCAATGATGATAAACATGAATGCAACGTCAAACAGGCCTTGAAAGGCCATGAAAGTGGCTATACAACCCGAAATAAGGTTGCAGCATGTAAGTGTATTGGGAAAATGCTTTTTCATTTTTATGTTTCTTAATGTGATATGTGCTAAAACTATAAGGACAACCTACATGTGCCATCATCCTTGTAGCGGTGGAGCCTATGAAAGTTGTCCTTGTTATTCTAAGAAAATGCTATTTTAATTTAGCTATAATGGTTTGGTTGCCCACGGTAGCTTGTCCCATTTTTACCTTAACTTCAGCGTTGAGTGGTAGGTAAACATCTACCCTTGAGCCAAATTTAATAAAGCCCATGTGCTCGTCAAAATAGCAGTTCTCGTCCTCACGTGCATAGGTCACGATGCGTCGTGCCACGGCACCAGCTATTTGTCTTACAAGCACTTCTTCGCCTTTTGGAGTCTCAATAATTACGGTTGAGCGTTCGTTTTCGGTGCTTGCTTTAGGTAGCCAAGCTTTATGAAAGTTGCCGTTGTGGTGCATTACTTTCTTCACGATACCCTCTACCGGAAACCAATTAGCATGTACGTTGGTGATAGACATAAAGATTGAAATCATCAGCCTTTTGTCGTGGAAGTATTCGTTTTCGTCTACCTCTTCAATTACCACCACTTTGCCATCGGCAGCTGCAAGCACAGTGCCGTCCTTTTCGCCATTAAATATGCGGATAGGGCAGCGGAAAAAGTTTACAGCAATGGCATAAAGTACAATGCAAATGGCTGCGTATACGTAGAACACCCATAGTGCGCTGCTATTGTGCAAAGTATAATAGAGTGCTATGCCAATAACTACGATTGTAAACAAACTATTGCGCAATATGGCATTGCCTTCGCTATGCAAACGTACATTTTTTATTTTGTGGTTTCTTACCATTATAAATTAAGTTGCTATTGTATGTATAATAGGTCTATGTGCTATTGTTTCGTATAGATATCATCTATATTTCAACCCATAGAGAGGACAAAGGTAAGAAAATAAAATTAAAAACCATTGATTTTTACTCTTTAATCCATTCTTTTGATAGTGTGCTCTCTAATTCTTCGGCCGAAAGTCGTAGTTGGAAATTGCCTTTTTCGGCTATTGATATGCCGCCTGTTTCTTCAGAAACAACTATAGCCAGACAGTCGCTTTTTTGTGAGATGCCAAGAGCTGCACGGTGTCTCAGTCCGAGCGATTTGGGTATGTCGGTGTCGTGAGATATGGGTAGAATGCATCCTGCAGCTCTGATTTTTTGGTGTGAAATAATCATTGCACCATCGTGGAGCGGACTATTCTTGAAAAATATGTTTTCGATGAGTCGTTGCGTAATGTTAGCATTGATGATGTCGCCTGTAGCGATGTATTCGCTTAGTCCCACGTAGCGTTCGATGATGATGAGTGCCCCCACCTTTTGTTTGCTCATGTTCATACATGCCAACACGATAGGCATAATATCTTCGCGACAAACGTTTCCGTCCTTGCCTTTCTTGCCTTTTATAATTTTCGACAATAGGTTGTTGCCGGGGCGTGATCCTATGGTGCTAAAGAAGTGGCGTATCTCTTCTTGAAACAGAATGATGAGTGCCAACGAGCCTACATTAACCAATTTGTCGAGAATAGAACCTAACAGTCGCATCTCAAATATTTGCGACACAAATATCCACACCACAATGAACACTATAATGCCACCAAAGATGTTGGCAGAACTCGACTCCTTCATTAGTCGGTATATATAGTATAGAATGATGGCTACAGAGAGTATGTCAATAACGTCTTTTATTCCAAACGAAATCATCTTTTATGTAGAGGTTGAATAGGGGTGAATGGATAGGCTTATTCTATATGATTAGTGGCTACTTTTGAAGCATTTTGCAGTAAATTTTTTTGGCTTCAACGGCCTCTTTTACGTCGTGTACACGCAGAATGTTGGCACCTTTCATTAGCGAAATGGTGTTGATAACTGTGGTGCCGTTGAGTGATGTTTGCGGACTCCCGTTGAGCAGTTTGTATATCATTGATTTGCGCGAAATGCCAACGAGCAAGGGCAGATTAAACACCTTGAAGTCTTCAAGATGGTTCAGAAGTTCGTAGTTGTGGTCAAGCGTTTTGCCAAAGCCAAAGCCGGGGTCTACAATGATGTCCTTAGCTCCCATTTGGCATAAACTATCGATGCGTTGGGCAAAATAGAGCATTACTTCGTTGCGCAGATTGTGATAGTTGGGCGCCACTTGCATGCTGTCGGGCGTACCTTGCATGTGCATCAGTATGTAGGGCACACCCAAATGTGCCACTGTGCGAAACATTTGCTTGTCGAGCATTCCGCCCGAAATGTCGTTGATAATGTCGGCCCCTTCTTCTTCAATACACATTTTGGCAACATCGGCTCTAAACGTATCTACCGATATGGGCACATTGGGACATTTGCTTCTGACCACGCGTATGCCACGGCGCAAGCGGTCTTTTTCTTCTTCTGGACTCACGTCGTCGGCTCCAGGGCGCGACGAATATCCGCCTATGTCTATCATGTCGGCACCCTCGCTCATCAACTTGTCCACCCGTTGTGCTATATGGCTATCATCGGGTGTGCGACTTTCTGCATAAAATGAGTCGGGAGTGACGTTGAGTATACCCATTATTTGTGGTTCGCTAAGCGAATATAGTTTTCCACGAAGATTAAGCGTGTGCATGTGTAATGTAATATTTTTAATGTATATCTTTCAGCAAATGGGGTGGGGTAGCCCCCGCTTAACTAATGCTTTAAGCTCCACATTGCTAATGTTATGGCAAAGGTAGAAAGCTAAACCGAATGTGCAAAATCTTTTAAGCCTTTTGTGCCAATCAATGCTTAATCTGGCTGTATGCGCAATGGGTGTTTATCTCTTAGGTAAGATTAAAAATATGCCATATTTCTTTTGCTCTTCAATCATCTTGCACTACTTTTGCATAAGATAGGCTGCACCT
>DJEH01000056.1:0-2196 GCA_002431845.1 Prevotellaceae bacterium UBA5903
ATTTTGAATACCTACTTAATAGCATATGCTGATGCTTTTAAGAGCGATCAAAAGATTCTTCTACTTGCATCACAAAAGGTTAAATGTTTATTATTTTTAGTGTTTTTATTTTTGAGTGGTTCTACAAATTCTGCCAATAATGCACAATCCATTACAGCAGAATAGATGATAATCTGTGTCAGAATTTACAAAATCACCCTTTAGTCTTCTTGATTATTTGCTCAAAAAGAAAAAGCCCTCTAATCCATTAACATCCCTATTTTAGACTACATTCACCTAATGATAACTTACGCTCTGCATGCCAAATTGTACTTTGCAACAGAATAGAGGGCTAACAATATACTACATTGAGCCACATTTTGTGTTGCCCGTATGTTTTTATGTCGCAAATATAAACAATAGTTTACAATCACCCCCCCTATTAGCTTAATGTTTGTTAAAAATTACACTATATACACACAATTGCTGCATTTGAACAAAAAGAACAAAAAAAGGACAAAATTGCAGTTTCGATTTGACAGCAATTTTGACCTTTTTTCTATTATATGGAGATGTAAAAATATTTATTCTTGCATCATTTTTAACACCTCAAATTGAGTTATGCTTTATTAGCTTTGGCATGCGGTTTAGGCACAAATCCCAATATGGCAACGAGGCAACTCATAATGGGACTAATAATATTGAAGAAGCAGAAAGGCAAATAAACCAGTGTGGGAATGCCAAGAACAGTGCTTTGTGTCATGCCGCATGCAGTCCAAGGGACTAGCACGGAGGTGACAGTAGCAGAGTCCTCGGTGGAGCGACTTAATAGCTCAGGGCGGTAGCCTCGCTCGGCATACTCATCGTGAAAGATAGACACATTCATGATGATAGATAGGAATTGGTCGCCCATGACGAGGTTGAGCAATACACCCGATAAAACAGTTGAACACACCAGCGAGGCAGTGTTGCGTATGCCCTTTAGCAGTACATGAGTGATGCTGCGGAGCATGCCACTTGCCACCATGCACGAGCCAAAACACATGGCACAAAGTATGAGCCAAATGGTGCTAAGCATGCCCACCATGCCGCGAGTGGCGACAAGCGAATTGATGGCTTCGTAGCCCGTGTTGATGTTGGTTTTAGTGTAACAAGTTATCATCAGCCCCTCGAACATGCTGCGGGCATTTATGCTATTGTCGCCCGCAATGTGCATTAAGGCCTCGGGTTGTAATACAACGGCACACGCACATGCCATGAGCGAAGAGAGCAGCAAGGTGATGAGCGAAGGCATTTTTTTATAAATAAGAAAGCCTGTAAATACAGGCACCAACATGGTCCACAGCGAGATGTTGAAGCCATTGTTTAACCCCGTGAGGTATTGGGTTATCTCAACCTCCTGACCTTTATAAAAAAGTCCTATAACAAGGTAAAGCAATAGCGAAATAACGATGCTTGGCACTGTGGTGTAGAGCATGTATCGGATATGAACAAAGAGGTCGGCACCTGCCATCGACGAAGATAGCACCGTGGTATCGCTCATAGGCGACATTTTATCGCCAAAGTATGCACCCGATATGATAGCGCCAGCCGTATAGGGCTGCGGTATGCCCAAGGCATCGCCTATACCCATAAGTGCAATGCCAATGGTGGCAATGGTGGTCCACGAGGTGCCTGTTATCACCGATATAAACGACGAGATAATGCAAGCACAAGGCAGGAAGAGCAGAGGCGACATAAACTGCACTCCATAATATATCATAGTGGGTACAACACCACTCACCATCCACGTGGCAGACATCATGCCAATGAGCAAAAGGATAAGGATAGAAACGCCTGCATCGCCCACCGTTTTCTTTATCATCTCTTCGAACACTATCCACTTGGTTTTATACACCAACATCGACAATGCCACACATACCGACGAGGATATCATCAGCGCCACTTGCGACGCTCCACCCAGAGCATCGTCGGGAAATAAGCGCACAACAAGCATAATGAGCGTTATGAGTACGGCAAGCGGAAGTATACTAATAAGGGGGTGAGGATGCGGAAGAGATGTTTTTACGTTCATCTGCAATTAATATGGAATGACAATTAAACTAAATATTTAAGTAGATGCTAAAAATTAATTGATATGAGTTTGTGCATTGTTTTTGTCTGAAGCATAGGCTGAAGAGGGAGCATAGCGGGCTACGCGACCGATGAAGCCTGTGG
>DJEH01000056.1:2246-26848 GCA_002431845.1 Prevotellaceae bacterium UBA5903
GTGGTTATGGCGGAAACAATGTATTAAGGCATATTAATTAATATAGGACATAATTATATAAACTAATTTTGAAGACCTACTTACAACGTGCGAAGTTAGCAATTAGTAGCGTAAATAGCACGATTGCATTTCATTAAAATAAAATTAAACATATACTTATTAATTTATAAAAAAATGATGCTCTAAAATTGTGAAATAGACTTTGCTATTTTGTACATTTGCATGATGAAACAAGTTTTACCCCTTATCTTCGCAACATTATTGTGCTTAACCTCGTGTTTGGGTGAGGTTATTGGCGAATACGCAAAGATAGGACAGCAGGTGCCAATGTTTGAGGTAGAAACATCGGGAGGCGAGAGGCTAAGTTCGGCATCGATTGCTGGTAGGCCTTGCGTAATTGTGTTTTTCAACACTCAATGCACGAACTGCCAAAAGGAGTTTCAGAAGATGCAACGCCTCTATGAGCAGTACCAAGGTAGTGTGCAATTTATTTGCATCAGTCGTAGCGAGGGAGCAAACAAAATTGCAGCCTACTGGCAGGCACATGCGCTGACTATGCCCTATTCGGCACAGACCGATAAACGGGTGTTCAACCTATTTGCTGCCAAAAGGATACCACGCATCTATGTAACCGACAAAGAAGGCAAGGTGTGCCAAATATTTGTTGAAAGATTGAATGAACGTAAGCTAAAGAACAAACTCTCGGCACTATGTGGCAAGGAGTAAGCATAAAACCATTCGAAGAAAAAATAACAACTTAATAGTCCATACAAATACAACAATAAAAAATATGAATCGTTCAGCATTGAAATGTCGCCTCGTAGCGATGAATTTCCTTGAGTTTGCCGTGTGGGGAGCCTACCTCACCTCAATGGGTAACTTTTTAGGAAAGGCAGGAATGGGTAGTCTCATCTCCTGGTTTTATGCCATACAAGGCATTGTGTCAATCTTTATGCCAACGCTAATGGGCATTGTGGCCGACCGCTATGTGCAGCCTCAACGTTTGTTGGGCATCTGCCATTTGGTGGCGGGCTTGTTTATGGTGAGTTTGTGCATGTTGGGCATGCAAAGTGCAAACCCCGACCCAACATTGTTCATTACGCTCTACACGCTGAGTGTAGCTTTTTACATGCCTACGTTGGCTCTATCTAACACCACCGCCTTTGCGTTGCTCAAAAACAACGGCATGGACACGGTTAAGGACTTTCCGCCCATCCGCGTGTTTGGTACTGTTGGGTTTATCCTTACCATGTGGTTTGTAAATTGTGCCACAATTAGTGATGGATCACTTGGCTTTACGCTTATGGACGATGCCAACAAATTTCAGTACACCCACATGCAATTCCTTGTGTCGGGCGTATTGGGCATATTGCTCTTTATTTATTGTTTGACATTGCCACAATGCAAACTCACTGAACGAAAAACGCAAACGCTTGCGCAAGCATTTGGCTTGGATGCATTCCGCTTATTTAAGACGCGCCGAATGGCATTGTTCTTTATCTTCTCTTGTCTGCTCGGCATGTCGCTGCAAGTGACCAATGGTTATGCCACTCCCTTTATCACAAGTTTTAAGGGTATACCCGAAACAGCCACTTCGTTTGCAGCCAACAACGCCACTTTATTAGTTTCTATCAGCCAAGTGGCAGAGGCTGTGTGCATATTATTTATCCCATTCTTCCTACGTCGTTATGGCATTAAGGTGGTTATGCTCATTGCCATGTTTGCTTGGGTGTTGCGCTTTGGTTTCTTTGGCATTGGCAACCCCATGTTCCCTGGTGTAACGCTCTTTATTTTATCGTGCATTGTGTATGGTGTGGCATTCGACTTCTTCAACGTTTCGGGTGGCTTGTTTGTAGACAAGGAATGCGACGAAAGCGTAAGAGCCTCAGCACAAGGCTTGTTTATGCTTATGACCAACGGACTTGGTGCTACCATAGGCACCTTGCTTGCGGGCGAGGTGGTTAATCACTACTGCCAATGGAGTGCTCCCGATGCATCGGGACAGAGCTACTTGTTGGGCGATTGGCAAAGCTGCTGGTTTATCTTTGCTGGTTATGCCTTTGTGGTATTACTGCTTTTTGCCTTTGCCTTTAAGGAACATAAACAAGAAAAATAAGTGAGTGTTCTTAATTGATTAGAATTTGCATATAAGAAATTCCTACATATTTTGAACACCTATTTAGCAAGAAAAATCAACTGTTTGTTTTAAGGTCAAATGCTCATAAATCAAAAAAATAGACAAACACTAAGCTTTGCCATTTTTCTTGATTTATGAGCATTTACTATGTATTATTGATTGTCAATGAACTATAAATCATGACAAATGCAAATACACAGGTTTTTCATAAGGACCCGTATCTTTGCGCCATACATAATTTTGTATAGAAAAAAAAGGACGAACAACCAGGGTGTGATAAATCACAAGTTGTTCGTCCTTATCAATACGCTCTAATAATGAAAAGCCTCAATAGTTACTTAGCCAATGACATACTGCCAGAGCCTATCATCTGCCCATCGGCAAAGATATAGGCAGAGTAGCTACCACCACCAAGGAACTCGTTGGTAGGCACATACACCGTAACGTGTGTTTCCTGACCAGCGTATTCAATGGTCTTAACAGCAGAGTAGCCAATGCTGCGATTTTCGTATTTAAAGCTACCCGACTCGTTTACTACCTGTTGGTTGGGTTTAAGCAAACGCACATAAATATTGCGGTTGCCAGCATGGGCTGTAACGTTGCGAGTTATGGTAAACGAAACTGCAAAACGCACGATGTCTTTGCTCTTTTTGGCCACCTTGCCATTACGCTTGAGCGGCGAAATGCCTATGCCTGTAGCGTCGAGTTGGGCTGCAATAGCCACCTTTTGATTGAGGTTGGAGTTTTCTGCTTGTATGTTTGAGTTCTCCATGCGCACCCTATCGGCATCGGCACGAGCAAGGTCGCGCTCGCCAATGAGTGTGTGGTTGATTTGCTGCAGTGAGTCTACCTGGCGGATATAGTCGCGCAACACAGCACGCACTGTGGCCAACTCCTTTTTGAGCCTCAATATTTCGGCAGTACTATTTGCTTTGGTGTCTTGCAACTCTTTGAGCAGTGCTTCGGCACGCGCCTGCTCTTTGTTGAGTCGGCTCACAAGTGAGTCGTCTTTTACACTCTTCTTGAGTTCGCCATACTGACTTGCAAACTCAGCATATTGGTTCTCCATTTCCTTCTTGTCTATCTCGGCAAGTTGGCGGAGCTCAGCAATTTCCTTTTCTTTGTCTTCGAGTTTCTTTTTGTCGCCATTGCATGCCACAAATAGAGTGGCTGTAGATGCTACAAAGAGCGACAACAAAATGCGAGTGATTTTTTTCATATCGTCGATATAATATAAATGTGCGAATGCAAGTGGGGGTATATCATAGGCTCTAAGGTCGGTTTGACAACGCACTTTCATTCGCACACGCTGAATGTAAGGTTTTTGCGAGGGTGGTTATGAATGGATTGCATATAACCTCCCACCGTTTTAACTCAATTGGTTATTCTATCACCGTAATCCATCCATGCTTATCAGGCTCCTGGCCATACTGGATGGCACGTAAGTGGGTATAGAGCTTTTCAGACCACGGACCTGGCTTGCCATCCTTTGAGATAACGTAACTCTTGTGGTTTTCAAGGTCGTCAATCTTGCGTATTGGGCTGATAACGGCAGCTGTACCACATGCGCCAGCCTCGTCGAAGGTTGAGAGTTCTTCTTCGGGGATAGGACGTACCTCTACCTCCATGCCAAGGTCTTTAGCCAATTGCTGCAAACTACGATTGGTGATTGAGGGAAGGATGGATGACGACTTAGGAGTGATGTACTTGCCATCTTTGATGCCAAAGAAATTGGCTGCTCCACATTCATCGATATACTTCTTTTCTTTGGCATCAAGATAGAACTCAGAAGCATAACCTGCATCGTGTGCCATCTTGTTGGCAGCAAGGCTAGCTGCGTAGTTGCCACCCACCTTATAGCGACCTGTGCCTAAAGGTGCTGCACGATCGTATTCGCGGATAATAACGTAGTCGTTTGTGGCAAAACCTCCCTTAAAGTAAGGGCCTACTGGTGTGACAAAGATGATAAATAGATACTCGTCTGTGGGATGTACACCAACCTGTGCGCCTGTGCCAATCAGCAATGGACGGATGTAAAGCGATGCGCCACTCTCAAATGGTGGAACAAAGCGTTCGTTGAGTTTGACTACCTTTTTTACCATCTCAACAAAACGCTCAGTGGGCAACTCAGGCATCAGTATGCCACGACAAGTGCTCTGCAAACGCTCAGCATTATCCTTGATGCGAAAAGCACGTATCTTGCCATCGGGACAACGAAAGGCCTTCATTCCTTCGAATGCCTCTTGACCATAATGCAAGGCTGTGGCAGCCATGTGAATATTGATTGTTTCGGAAGAGGATACTTCAATTTCTCCCCATTTGCCGTTACGATAGTAGCATCTAACGTTGTAATCTGTAGGCATATACCCAAACTTAAGGTTAGCCCAATCTATGTTGTTCATACCAAAATATGTGTTATATGATTGTTTAATATGCGCAAATTTAATGATTATCTTTATACAACGAACATTGATAATGACTTTTTTTATGAATTTGACTGAGGGCTACAGATGAAAAAGAAGGTGTATTTATCCTAAACTTTTATTTAATTACATTGCTTTTTCGTGAGATTTTTTTCAAAAGTAACACTATCTTTGCACAGGTTATTGCACAAAACGGATGTGCTGAATATCAATCCTTATCAATCCTAAAAAACAAAAATGTACGCTATTATTATTAATGCTATCGCTGTGATAGCTGGCAGTGCCATAGGTGCTTTATTTCGTAAAGGAATTAGCGAAAAATATATCAATGTGTTAAACACTGCTATGGGGCTATGTGCCTTGGTGTTGGGAATGAATGTGGCTATACAGAGCATGCAAAAGACCACCTACCCCGCCCTATTCATCTTTTGTCTGTCGATTGGAGCCTTGGTTGGGACTGTGCTAAAACTTGACCAACGCATGGAGAAAGCTACGCAACGCATCTCTACATCAAACTTGGCAGAGGGGATAACCACGGGTATACTGCTGTGCTGTGTGGGCACATTGGCCATGATGGGGCCCGTGATGAGTGCGCTTTATGGCGACAACACTTACCTCATGACTGCTGCCACGCTCAACCTCGTAACGATGATTGTGGTGGCTTCATCATATGGCTTTGGCGTATCGCTCACCGCTATTGTAGTGTTTTTGTGGATGAGCGGCATCTATGCCATCGCCTTGCTTTCGCGCTCTTTTATCTCAGACGAACTGATTGCTGAAGTGTCGCTTGTGGGTGGCATATTAATAGCAGCTTCAGGACTTGGAGTGTTACATATAAAGGACTGTAAAACGATTAACTTGCTGCCTGCGCTGCTCGTTCCGATGATATTTTTTGCTATAAAATCGCTACTTGGCTTGTAATTTAGTAGTCTGATAATTATGTTTGGCTAAGTTTTTGCTATATTCAAATTAGGAATATTATCATATAAAAACAATAAGCAATGAATCAGCATGTAACGCCTGTGTTGTTGCTCACAGGTTATTTAGGAAGCGGAAAGACTACATTGTTAAACCGTATCTTGACAAATAAGAAGGGTATTAAGTTTGCCGTTATCGTAAACGACATTGGCGAGGTGAACATCGACGCAAACTTGATAGCTAAAGGGGGCGTTGTAGGACAAAAGGACGATAGTTTGGTGCCACTACAAAATGGCTGCATCTGTTGTACGCTGAAAATGGATTTGGTGCAACAACTAAGCGACCTGGTATCTGAACAAAGATTTGACTACATCGTTATTGAGGCAAGTGGCATTTGCGAACCTGCACCTATAGCACAAACCATCAGCGTTTATCCACAAATGTACCCCAATTTAGCAACCAAAGGCATAGCTAAACTTGACTCTATCGTTACAGTGGTTGATGCATTGCGCTTACGCGACGAGTTTGCCGAAGGTAACGACCTTAAAAAGCAAAATTTGGGCGAGGATGACTTAGCAAGCCTTGTTATCCAACAAGTGGAGTTCTGCAACATGATATTGCTCAACAAGGCATCCGACGTTACACCCGATGAGTTGAAACGCATCACTTCTATCTTGCGCGAAATTCAGCCCAAGGCAGAGATTATACCCTGCGATTACGGCAATGTAGACCTTGACAAAATTATTAACACCCATTTATTCGACTTTGAAAAAGTGGCTACCTCGGCACGCTGGATTGAGGCTGTAGAGGGCGATGAACACGACCTCGAGAACGAAGAAGAAGGCGAAGCACTTGAGTATGGCATAGGCACGTTTGTTTATCAACGTCGCAAGCCATTCAACCTTACAGAGTTTGACCAACTGGTGGCACGCTTGTGGCCAAAAAGCGTTATCCGCTGCAAGGGAATTTGCTATTTTAGCAACGAAAAAGATAGTTGCTACCTCTTTGAACAAGCAGGCAAACAGGTATCGCTCACACAAGCGGGTGCATGGTATGC
This sequence comes from Prevotellaceae bacterium UBA5903, assembly GCA_002431845.1. Lineage (GTDB taxonomy): Bacteria > Bacteroidota > Bacteroidia > Bacteroidales > Bacteroidaceae > Alloprevotella. Next base: position 8,782 of record DJEH01000056.1, read on the forward strand.
CACTATGCCTGCCGATGAATTGGAGGACTTTAAGAAGAAAAATCCTTCTATCCTACGCGATTGGGACGATGAGTATGGCGACCGTATGCAGAAGCTTGTGTTTATAGGTCAAGACATGGACCGCGAAGCCATTGAGACCTTGCTTGACAATTGTTTGGAGAAATAAAATAACGCAATAAAAATAATATACAACAAAAAGCGGATGGTTATGCTATTGTAACCATCCGCTTTTTGTTGTATTAAATTCAAACTTCACCAACTATAACCGAATGAAAAAACGCCTTACGGCATCAAGTAGTGCACTTGCTAAATATATCAGTAACATAGTAGCTATAGCTGCCAAAAAGAACATAACGGGAGACGTTATCTGTTTGTTTATCGATCGCATAAGTTCAAAATAAAGTGGACGCACATAGAGCTGCTGATGGGTGAGATATGCCGCAAAACTGCCTGCTGCAAGCCAATTGATAACCTTGCTCTGAAACGATAAACGAGTAAAAAAGAGCAATAGGCAACAGGCCGCAAATATGGTGATAGGATTGGTATACGAAGTAAAAATCTTCATCAAATGATTGAGCCAAAACACAGACACAAAGGCCGATGACCACACAATAACCGACATCAAAAGAATGCAAACCGCCCAAATAAGGAGAAAGTAATACTTATTTATATGCATCAAACGAGCCGAAAGGTAAAGTCGCAAATAACGCCCCAACATATACAAACCCATAAACGACAAAGTGGAATATCCATACGATAAATCGGGGCTTACAAAGGAGAAGGGTATTGTAATGGCAAAAAAAGCTAACAGAAAATGGCGCAATGTTTTTTCGTCAACCAATTGCAAATAGCTATTGAGCACTGGTGTAAAAAGATATAGCACCAAATAACACCTAATGAACCAATATCCCCAAATAACCTCAATAAAATCGTAAAAGTTTTTAGGCATTTCCTTGCCCAACAATAGCAAAAACGGATACATTGCAAGCGAAATAAAAACTACTTGAGCAGCCAACCTTAAAGCCCCACGTAGTTTAAAACTCGTACCGAACCATCCCGTTATCAAAATAAAGATGTCTACACAGCCAAAGCATGCCGAAGCCGACGTCATGATGCCAAGCCACGAACATGGATTTGCAAGAATGCTTTTGGCGTGTGCATACCCAAACGTTTCGAACGTGGCATGTATGGCCAACACCATTATCATGGCTATAATTCTTAATAGTTCTACGTTAGACTGACGCGGCTTACGAACCACACTTTTCAACTTATTCATTATAAATATAAAATAACATGGAGGATTAGTTATGTTATGCAAAGGTAAGGATTATATCACAACAATACAACCTATGCATAAAAGGCTTTTTTTACTAAAAACTATGCAATTGCATGCCACAATGGTTACTTTTGCATTACATTCACACAAAAATAACCTTGCTTTTTTTGCTATTCATAATGAACTATTTAATTTTGTATCAAAATTTAGATACATAGCAGAACCCACAAAAAACAACTTGTTATTTTAAAATCATAAAAAAGTGTGGACAAAGGACCAAAGTTGCATTTTATTGTGTTATCTTTGCCCCATAAAACTATATAGTGGAAACTGAAGCCTCTATCAGAACAAAATGAAACAAATCAAATAATTTCTACAAACATTTAATTTTTACAACAATGGCAACTACAAATGCTAGCGCACCTAAGGGTGCACCCAAAACACAATCAAAGGGCTTTACCGGCATCAAGTCAGGTTTCGCCGTAATCATTGTATGTTTCTTCATCGCTTTGGCTCTCTACCTCTTCGGTGCAGGTAACTTGAGCAACTTTAAGGGAACTGAAGGTGATACTGCAATGTTCTCATTCCTTTCAGACAACACTTACGAACCAGCAGGTATCCTCGGTACTGTATACAAAGGTGGTTTCGTTGTGCCTATCATCTGGACTCTTTTCGTAACTGTTGTAGCTCTCGCTATTGAACGTTTCTTCGCTATCCGCAACGCTTATGGTCGCACAAGCCTCACTAAGTTTGTTGCTGACATTAAGGTAGCTCTCCGCCAAAACGACCTCGTAAAGGCTCAACAACTTTGCGACAAGCAACGCGGTTCTGTAGCTAACGTAGTTGGTGCAACTCTTCGCAAGTACAAAGAAATGGAAGAGAACACTACTCTTACTAAGGAACAAAAGGTTCTTTCAATCCAAAAGGAACTTGAAGAAGCTACAGCTCTTGAAATGCCAATGATGCAAGAAAACCTTCCTATCATCGGTACTATCGTAACACTCGGTACTTTGATGGGTTTGTTCGGTACTGTGTTGGGTATGATTAAGTCATTCTCTGCAATGGGTGCAGGCGAAGGTGGCGCTGACTCTTCAGCACTTTCAGTAGGTATCTCTGAGGCACTTGTTAATACTGCTTCTGGTATCGCAACTGGTGCTCTCGCCGTAATTACATACAACTACTACACTAACAAGATCGACCGCTTGACTTTCAGCCTCGACGAAGTTGGTTTTACTATCGTTGAAACATTCTCTGCAACTCACTAATTAGCATAAATAAGGTATATAAGACATGGGACGTTTTAAAATCAAAAAACAAGATACGTTCATAGACATGACGCCTATGAGCGATGTCATGGTCCTGTTGCTTACCTTCTTTATGTTGACTGCAACTTTCGTTAAGGAAGAACCAATCAAGGTAATTACCCCTGGTTCGGTTTCTGAAATCAAGATTCCTTCAAACAACTTGCTCACTATCTTCGTTGAGAAGAATGGTAAGGTGTTTATGACTATGGACTCTCCAGAAAGTCTTACTCTATTGGCTAACAAAATGAACGAAGAGGGCAAACTCTCTCTTTCTGCCAACGAAGTGAAGGAATTTGCGCAAGCTCCTACATTCGGTACACCACTCAATACTATCCGCGGATGGTTGGCAAGCGGTGACAACAAGAATGAGCTCCTCACTAAGAGCAAAGAAGCTGGTATTCCTTGCGACAGCGTAAACAATGAGCTGAAGACATGGGTAAGCGCAGCACGTGAAGCGTGTGGTGAGAATATGCGTATCGCAATTAAGGCTGACAAGTCTACTTCCTACGCTGTAATTAAACGAGTTATGGATTCTCTACGCGAGATTGAGGAAAATCGTTACAACTTGATTACCTCACTTAAAGGTGTAGAAAACTAAAATTTCAAGTTATGGCAAAATTAGGTGGAAGTAAACAAAAGAAAATGAGTTCGCGCGTGGACTTCACGCCAATGGTGGATATGATCATGTTGCTCGTTACATTCTTTATGCTTTGTACTACTCTTCTTAAACCACAAACAATGGAAATCTCAATGCCTTCTGACAAAGAAGACTTGAAAGAAGAGAACCAAAGCCAAGTAGCAGCATCAAAGGCTATCACCATTCTCATTGACGAAAATAATACGCTTTACTACTTTAAGGGTAAACCCGATGGTGGTACGGATATTCCAAACGAAGGTAAGCTTTTTGCTACAACTTATGGCAAAGACGGCTTACGTAAGGTGCTTCTTGAAAGCAACCCTCAAGCTGTGAAGGCTGTTAAACAGCTGAAGGACAAATATGCAAGAATGGTCACTTCTAACGTTCAACAAGAACAAAAGAATAAGGCTGCTTATAAGGAAGAATTGAACAAAATTAAAAATGCTGATTACACTCCAAGCGTAATCATCAAGGCTTCTGACAAAGCTACTTATGACAACCTTATCCAAGTGCTCGATGAAATGCAAATTTGCAGCGTCGGACGTTATGTGATTGATAAGTTCGCAGCAGGTGATAGAGCTAAGATTGATGCTCTTAAAAACGGTACTGCGCAGTAATAACATAAGTGAAGTATAAATTACTATGTCTAAAATAGATTTAGCATCACGCGAATGGTGCGATTTGGTATTCGAAGGACGTAACAAAGAGTACGGAGCTTATCGTAACCGCGCAAACAAAGGTAAGTTTCAGCTTCGTGCTATCATCTTCGTTGTTATTGTACTTGCAGCTATTGCAGCAGCTTTGGTTGCAAAAACACAAATCGAAAATGCTTTGGCTAAGAACAAAAGCATGGACGGCGACGAAATCACCGAACTTCAAGAATTAAAGAAGGACGAGCCTAAAAAGGAAGAACCTAAGAAGAAAGAACCTGAATTGGAATACGAAAAGCCAGTTGAAAAGGTTAATGTAAAATCTTCTATTCAGTTCACCGTTCCTAAGATTGTGGAAGACGATAAGGTAGACCACTCAAAGGAACTTAAGACTCAAGATGAGGTAACAAAGAACAAGTTTGCTATCGCAGCTCAAGATTACACCAATCCTAATGGTGATAATAGCGGTATTAACATCGACGACTTGAAAGAAAATCAACGTGCTGGTGGTACCACTGTTCCTCCCAAGGAACCTGAAGTTGTTGATAATGCTATCGTAGAGCAACCTGCCACTTATCCTGGTGGTGAAAGTGCTTTGCTTGCATTCGTTAGCAAAAACCTTGTATATCCTGCTATTGCACAAGAGCAAGAGTTGCAAGGTACGGTTATCCTCCGTTTCAAGGTAGGTACTGATGGTTCTGTAACAGACGTTAAGGTTGAGAAATCACTTTCACGCGAGTGCGACCAAGCTGCCGCTGCAGTTGTACGTAAGCTTCACCGCTTCGTTCCTGCTAAGCAACAAGGTCACCCTGTTCCAGTATGGTTCCGTCTTCCTATTCGATTCCGTATTCAGTAATCAGTTAGTCTGATTGCTAACTGCAACATAAGAAAGAGGACATGTCCAAACGGCATGCCCTCTTTTTTTATTTATATGTTGTTTGGAAAACTCCTCTGACACTTTATGTAATAGGCCATTAATAATTTATAGAACACTACATTGCTGCTTTATGTATGAAAAGGTTAACTATATAGAGTTTTATCTATACATTTGCACAAGCAAAATAACACTAACAAAACAACACAAACAACGTATACATGAAAAAAAACATCGTGCTTCAAATGCAAATGAAGTTTGTTTGCATTCTTCTCATGGTTATAAGTTTAATAGCCGCATGTAATTCAAAGTCCCCAACTCCAGAAGAACTATATAAAGAAGAAGCAACTGGCGTAGTAATGGTGCTCAATAAATTCTATTATAATGTAACTATGCCCAACGGAGAGCATTTATATTTTACAGGCATAGCTAAAGATGGTTCACTTATCGGACTTACTGATAATATAAACGAAATAAGACGCAATTGTGCCTATTTGTCAGGAACAGCCTTTTTCATAAATGATAAGGGAATATTACTAACTAACCGGCATGTAGCCTCACCTACGATTGACGAAGCACAGGTAAAAGTATGTTTGATGAACATTGTTCGTTATGTCAAATCTTTGTATGAAGAACGCATGAACGAACTTACAATACAATATAATGAGTTAGAGGAACAAAAATATAATTGTGTTGGGGTTGATTATTGGGGCGATACACAAGTAGACCAAGCACAAATTGCACAGATTGAAAACCAACAATATCAACTTAAGCAACAATATAACGAACTATTGCAAGCACGCAACAAAATAAACAATCAAGCGAACGTATCAAATGTTTCCGTTCACTCTGTTTGCCAATTAGGAATAGCATATAATGACTCTTATGTAACAACCGAAGCCGATTTTATTGAGACCAATCCTTGCAACATCTTACGAGTATCTCAAGATAAAGATACCGATCTTGCGCTTATACAATTGCGCAATGGCCAAACACCGAAAAAGTGTCATATATTCGCAGTAGATAAAAACAATTCAGCCAATGGCTTCTTCAAAAAACTTTTTAATGGTGATAAAGCAGTGTCTCCAACCAATTTAAAGATTGATCAAACACTCTATATGATAGGTTTTAATGCGGGTATACAATTGGCTAATACGCGCAAGGGTATTAAAGTACAGATGACTAGTGGACGCCTTACGCAAATGCCAGATGGCAACCGACTACTTTACAGCATTCCTACTATGCAAGGTTCAAGTGGTAGCCCTGTTGTAGACGAATGGGGAAACCTTGTTGGTGTGAATTTTGCAAAGCTAAATGGTTCTGACAACTTTAATTTTGGCATACCATTGCAAAAAGTTCGCAACTTTGTGGGCGAATAATCTTTGCTACCTTTGCACAACAAACCTATTTAAAAAAGAGCAATTATGAACAGAATAAAATGCTTATTAATATTTTAGGGGGGGATAAGTATAACAGCATCGGGTAAATAAACTTTACTCGATGCTGTTTGCTATTTTTACTATCTAAACAACTTCAAATAGATAGCAGAATACGTGTCTGTATAGCAATAGGGGTTAAATGCTTGCTTCAAAATCTTGCATACACTTTACAAGTTGCTTAACCCCTTCAAGTGGCATTGCATTGTAGCACGACGCTCTGAAACCACCCACCGAGCGATGTCCCCGTATGGCATAAATACCATGCTTAAGTGAATAGTCTATAAACCTATCTTCTAAATGTTTGTATTCGTCATTTAAAACAAAGCACATATTCATAAGTGAGCGGTCTGCTTCGCAAGCTGTAGCATGGAATAGTTTGTTACGATCAATCTCAGCATACAACAAATTGGCACGTTCAATAGCCCTTTCGTGCATTACCTCTACCCCACCTTGCTTCTTTATCCAACGCAAAGTTAGCAAAGCGGTGTATATGGCAAGCACTGGTGGCGTGTTATACAATGAATGAGCTTTAATATGATTTGCATAATCAAGCATAGGTGGTATTATTCTGCCTAAAGTACTATTTTTTTGAGCCGCATCGTTCTTCACAATAACAAATGTTACGCCAGCCATTGATAAATTCTTTTGAGCACCGCCATATATAACATCATACCTTTTTACATCAATCTTACGAGTTAGGATGTCCGACGACATGTCAGCAATCAGAGGTATTGAACTTTCAATATCATAATGCAATTCAGTGCCATAGATAGTGTTATTGGTTGTAATATGTAGGTAGTCTGCATCATTAGGTATTGTGTATTGATGCGGAATATAAGCATAATTTTCGTCTGCCGAACTTGCCACACAAACAGTCTCACCAAATTGTTGTGCCGCATGCATGGCTTCGCTTGCCCAATGTCCACTATCGAGATAAGCAGCCTTATGGTGCAAAAAGTTCATAGGTATCATACTGAATTGCAGACGAGCGCCACCCCCCAAAAATAGCACAGAGTATCCATTAGGAATACCAAGCAATTCAGTCATCAATGCTTGAGCCTCATCCAATATATCTTTAAACATTGGCGTGCGATGACCAATTTCTATCAAAGAAAGCCCCGAGTGGTTATAGTCTATAATCGCTTGTGCAGTAGCTTCTTTAACCTCTTCGGGCAACATGGCTGGTCCTGCACCAAAATTATATAAATTACTTATCATTTTATCTTAAACCATTTATATCAATAAATGTGGATTGCAATATCAAGCGAATTTATTCTATTTTTCTCAGATAGCAAAACCCTATCAATTAAAATCAAATATAGCACATATTTTAAATAAATGTGCTAAAAAATACGTACCTTTGCCACGTAAAATCAAAAATCCAATGTGTATGAAAGCAGTATATTTCTGCCCCATTACATAAGAGGTAGAATATCACTTCATAACACACTATGCACATTCAATAAATCATGAGTGAACAATTAAAGAAAATCAAGCAACTCGTAGAGCTACGCCAAAAGGCTCGTTTAGGTGGTGGTGAAAAGGCCATTGAAAAGCAACATGCAAAGGGCAAAGCTACAGCTCGCGAACGTATTGAGCTATTGCTCGACAAGGGCTCATTCGAAGAAATGGATATGTTTAAACTGCATCGTTGCCACAACTTTGGCATGGAAAAGAAACAATTCCTTGGCGATGGTGTAGTAGCTGGTAGCGGTACTATCAACGGCCGTTTGGTATATGTCTTTGCACAAGATTTCACCGTAAATGGTGGCTCACTTTCTGAGACAATGGCTCAAAAAATATGCAAGGTGATGGACCAAAGTATGAAGATGGGTGCACCTTGTATCGGTCTTAACGACTCGGGTGGTGCACGTATCCAAGAGGGTATCAACGCATTAGCCGGTTTCGGCGAAATATTCCAACGCAATATCGAAGCTTCTGGTGTTGTACCTCAAATCTCGGGCATCTGCGGTCCGTGTGCTGGTGGTGCTGTATATTCGCCCGCACTAACCGACTTTGTAGTTATGCTTGAAGGCATTAGCTACATGTTCCTTACGGGTCCTAAGGTTGTAAAGACCGTTACAGGCGAAGAGGTAACACAAGAAGACCTTGGTGGTGCATCAGTACACTCAACAAAGAGCGGTGTATGCCATTTCACTGCCAAGACCGAAGAGGAGTTTGCACAACTCATCCGTCGTTTGCTTTCATACATTCCACAAAACAACATGGAGCATGCTCCACGAGTTGAATGTAACGACCCAATCGACCGCAAAGAAGACTCGCTCAACGAAATTATCCCCGACAATCCTAACATGGCATACGATATGTACAAAGTTATCGGTGCTGTAGTAGACAACGGAGAATTCATGGAAGTACAGCGCAACTTTGCACGTAATATCATCATCGGCTTTGCTCGTTTCAATGGTCAGAGCGTAGGCGTTGTAGCTAATCAGCCAAGCGTATATGCAGGTGTACTCGATTGCAATGCATCGCGCAAGGCAGCTCGTTTCGTACGTTTCTGCGACTGCTTCAACATTCCTATCGTATCGCTTGTAGACGTACCAGGCTTCTTACCAGGCACAGGTCAGGAGTACAATGCAGTTATCGACCATGGTGCAAAACTTCTCTATGCATACGGCGAAGCTACCGTGCCCAAGGTAACAGTTACCTTGCGTAAGAGCTATGGTGGTTCGCACATTGTGATGGGTTGTAAGCAACTAAAGGCCGACTTAAACTATGCATGGCCATCAGCCGAAATCGCTGTAATGGGTGCTTCGGGTGCAGTTGCTATTCTTGATGGTAAGGAAGCTAAGACTAAGGAAGATCCTAAGGCATTCCTTGCTGAAAAAGAGAAGGAATACAACGACCTCTTTACCAACCCTTACAAGGCTGCCGAATATGGTTACGTTGATGATGTAATCGAGCCTCGCAACACACGTTTCCGCATCTGTCGTGCACTTGCACAACTTGAAAACAAGCGCGAAACACGTCCTGTTAAGAAACACGGCAACATTCCACTCTAAACCAAGCGTCAAAGAGATTTTAAAAGTTCTTTAGTTTTGAGCAAGTAAGCACATATACAAGTGCCAAGTGCAAGCATGTGCATTCTTGCCCAAAACTATAAACAAACCGAATATGAAGAATTTTCAATATAAACTCGGTGATAAAACCATAACCATCCGTCTTGACGAAAAGCAAGGAACCATTGCAGACTTCTTGGTAGATGGTTGGCATCACAAACCCGCAGACGACGAAATGCCCGCTTATGCAGCAGCAATAGCTTTGGCATTAATCGAGCACGAGGTTGAAATCGTTCACGACGATGAGCCAGGTATTATTACTGTTCAGCATCACCGCACCAATTGGAATAGTCCAAGTGAGATGATGACACAAATTTAAGAATACAATAACGCATTCCATAAAGCATCTCTTTAAAACATCATACACAAAGAATAAAGATGAAGCAATACAAATATACCATTAACGGCACTCAGTTCGATGTAACTATCGATAGCATTAATGGATCATTAGCAAAGGTTGAAGTAAACGGCATCCCCTTTGATGTTGAAATGCAAGGTTCTTCGCTTGTAGAAGAAGCTCTACCTACTGTTTCAACCGATACAACTACAACAGCAGCACAACCTGCTCCTGCAGCAAGTGAAACTCCTGCAGCTGCTCCCGCAGCCAAGAGCGGTCCTGGTGCAGGCACACCAGTCAAGGCTCCACTTCCAGGCGTTGTCACTAAAATTCTCGTTAAGGAAGGACAAGCTGTAAAGAAAGGCGAAGTAGTACTTGTACTCGAAGCCATGAAAATGGAAAACAACATCACAGCAGAAGCTGACGGCACCATTAGCGGCATCTGCGTAAGCGCTGGCGACAGCGTAATGGAGGGCACCACACTCATCACTATTGCATAAGTTTAAGCACTCTACATTTTATATTCAATAGGCTCATGGTAAAGAGGTTTATTCTTTATCATGAGCCTATTGTTTTATAAAAAAGTCTACATCATATACGCCATCATTGCATCATACTATATACTCAGCGTCATATTTTCTTCTGCCAATATAGTGTTTTCAAACACCGTTTGGGCCTCATCAAGCAACACGCTTTCATCGTCATATCGCGATGAGAAGTGTCCTATAACAAGTTTGCCCACCTCGGCAGCTTTAGCCATCTGTGCTGCTTGCAAGGCAGTAGAATGTAACGTCTCTATAGCTCTCGGCAAATTGTCTTGACCAAAAGTAGCTTCATGGTAGAGCAAATCTACACCTTTAAGCCATTTCACATTCTGAGGCTGATAGCAAGTGTCAGAGCAATAAGCATATGTTCGTCCCTTTTCAGCAGGATAAACCAATTCATCGTTCTTAAATGTTCTGCCATCAGGAGTTGTCCAATCTGCCCCTTGCTTAATACTATTTATAGCGTAATAAGGAATTTCAAGATAGTCTATCATATCCCGTCTGATATGAGGCAAAGGTGCTTTTTCCTTAAACAAAAAGCCACAGCAAGGCACTCTGTGCAACAAGGGTATAGTATACACACTTACCGAACGATCTTCAAAAATAAGGTGCGAGTCTTTGTCAGTAGGTAATGCATGAAACACCACATCATAGGCTATGCCTTTGCAAAAAAAATCAAGTTGTGGGCGCATCAACGTTTCGAGTTCTGCATGGGCATAAATATGTATAGGCAATGTTCTGCCCGCCAACGATAACGTTGAGAGTAGCCCTATCAACCCAAAAATATGGTCGCCATGTAAGTGTGATATAAAGATATGCGACAAGCGAGCAAACTTTTGTCTTGAACGCCTAAACTGCACTTGTGCCCCCTCGCCACAATCAATCATATACAATTTTTCGCGTATATTAACCAATTGAGCCGACGGCCAATGCTTCAATGTGGGCAATGCACTGCCGCAACCTAATATGTGAACATCGAACTTTTCCATATCGCAAAGTTACTGATTTCAACAATAAAAGTGTAATTTTGCATATATAAATCATTATTCATATTCTCTATGCATACACGTAGCGAAAAACTTGAAGCTTTTGGTCGTCTGCTTGATGTGCTCGACGAACTAAGAGAGAAATGTCCGTGGGACCGCAAGCAAACCAACGAGAGTTTGCGTCCCAACACAATAGAAGAAACTTACGAACTCTGCGATGCCCTTATCAAGAATGATAAGAAAAACATCTGCAAGGAATTGGGCGATGTGCTCCTGCATGTTTGCTTTTATGCAAAAATAGGGTCAGAAACTGAGGACTTTGATATTGCTGATGTTTGCAACCAACTTTGCGATAAACTCATATTCCGTCACCCTCATGTATATCCCCCTAAGGGACAGGACGAAAAAAACAACGTCAACAACGAACAACAAGTTAGTGAGCAATGGGAAAAGCTTAAACAAAAAGAGAAGGATGGCAATAAAACAGTGCTTTCAGGCGTTCCTACCACTCTTCCAACACTAATTAAAGCCTATCGCATACAAGACAAAGCACGTAATGTGGGCTTTGATTGGGAAGAACGCTCACAAGTGTGGAGTAAGGTAAAAGAAGAGATTGCTGAGTTTGAAGCCGAAGTTGAAAACATGGACAAGAAGAAAGCCGAAGAGGAATTTGGCGACGTCCTTTTCAGCCTTATCAATGCTGCGCGTCTCTACCATATCAATCCCGACAATGCGCTTGAACACACTAATCAAAAGTTTATTCATCGCTTTAACTATCTTGAAGCACACACACTTAAGCAAGGTAAACAGCTCACCGACATGACGCTTGAAGAGATGGATAAACTATGGAACGAAGCTAAAAAAGAAGAGAAAGAATAATTGAATTTCAACACCCCATATAGCAACACGCCAATCACCGCGAGCGTGCTATACCGTCTGCCCAATAGCAAGCATTTCACCCGTATCGTGCAGCATGGCATGCCGAAATGCTATACAACATTAAACGACGTTCCTCTTAGTGGAGGATACGTCGTTATGCCGTTTGTAGTTACCAACAGTCAGCCTATTGTGTTCGTCACCCCCGACTCCATCAGTCGCGAAATGTTGCCTACACCCCAAGCAAGCATGCCCCATTCTATAGAGCAATGCAACGCAAGCGACGAACGCGCCACTTATACGCAAGCATTTGCTAAGTGCAAGCAAATGCTCTTACAAGGGCAACTTCAAAAGGTTGTACTTTCGCGCCGTTTGCAAGTAAAAAGCCAGCAGCCTTGGAGTGCCGAGAAACTTTTTGTGCAAGCTTGCCACAATCGTCCTAACAGTTTCATTGCCCTATGGACTACACCTCAAACTGGCACTTGGCTTGTAGCAACTCCCGAACCTTTATTGCAAAAACAAGGCAACAACTATAGCACTGTAGCCTTGGCTGGAACACTGCCTTACGATGCAACCTGTGCCACCCCACCCCTATGGGACGAGAAAAATCGTCAAGAGCAAGCACTTGTTGCCCATTTTATAGAGAGCCAAATACGTCCTATCAGCCAATCGCTGTTATACTCCGACTGCCACACCATACGTTCGGGCAATATTCAGCATCTGTGCACAAACTTCTCGTTTAAGCTCAACAATAGCAGCAACGAACGTTTGCTTTTACAATGCCTTCACCCCACTCCTGCCGTTTGCGGACTGCCTCAAGCCGAGGCTCTCCGTGCCATTATCGAAAGCGAATCTACCCCTCGCCAATACTATGCAGGCTTTAGTGGACCCTTTCATTTAGCCAAAGACGAAACGCAACTTTTTGTCTCGTTGCGCTGCATGCACCTGCAACCTAATTGTGCCACCCTCTATGCTGGCGGAGGCATTATGCCCGAGAGCAAAGAGCAAGCCGAATGGGACGAAACATGCCGAAAGTTGCAAACCATGCTCGATGTATTGAGGGGATAAATGCACCATCTCTCAATGCTCTTTTTTAATAAAATAAGCTTCGGCTCGGCAATTGAAAACAAGTTTTCATTACGCTCGCCTTGCATTATTTTTTAATAAAAAATACCTAAGATAAAGTATCTATGTTTTGCAATACGCCCCAGGTAAACCAACTTACTTCGTTGCTTCTGTCGCATCATATCACCGACATCGTGGTATGTCCAGGCTCACGCAATGCCACTATTGTACACAATCTTAACGAACTCAAAGGGCGTATCAGCATTCATCCCGTTACAGACGAACGCAGCGCAGCCTTTGTAGCATTAGGCATGACCCTTGCCATCGAACGAGCTGTAGCCGTATGTGTCACCTCGGGTTCGGCATTGCTCAATTGCATTCCGGCAGTGGCCGAAGCCTACTATCGTCATTTGCCACTGCTCGTTATTTCAGCCGATCGTCCTACACAATGGATAAACCAACTTGATGGGCAAACCCTCCCACAGCAGCAAGCACTTATGCCCTACTGCAGTACATTTAGCATTTCAACGCCCCACACGCAAGACGACTTATGGCAAAACAATCGTAGCATCAACGAGGCCATACTCCGCTTACAGCACAATGGTGGCGGTCCGTCGCACATCAACGTAGCCATTGAAGAACCCATGTTTAGCTTCACCACAGCTACACTTCCCAACGAACGTACCATCAAGGAGTTTGCTGCCAACCAAGCGGCCTCTCCCCTTCCAGCAGAGGTTGTTAGGCTTATCAGTAGCGCTCGTTTGCCAGCTCTCATCATAGGTCAGTATGAAAAAGGCGACATACGCGAAGAGGTCAGTCAGCTCATCTCTAACTGCCAACTACTCGTTTTGCCCGAAATCATCTCCGACGTAGAGGGCAACCATCTTATGCACGCTTTCGATCATATATCCACAACCTCTGAGGCCATAAAGCCCGACGTCATTGTGCAGATAGGTGGCAATTTTGTTCATAAAAAATTCAAAACGCTCTTACGCAACACACCTTGCCAAATAGTGCGCATAGGCACAGAGCAACACATGCCCGACACCTTTTGTCACCTCGCCTATTGGGTGCATGCCGATGTTTGTTGCGCACTTCATCAATTGGCCAATGAGTTGCCTAAGCAACAAAATAGCGTGGCGCAAGCCTATGTCCAGCTCAAACAAGTGCATGCAGAACTAACTTCGGCCGATGCCCAATTGCCCAGCAAGTTCAGCATGCACACTGCGCTTAGGGTATTAAAAGAGCAACTGTCCAAGCTCTCGCCCGCTATAACTTTGCATTTGGCCAATAGTTCTGCAGTGCGTGCAGCGGGGTTAGTGTTTGAGTCGGGTGCGTTTCCTATCTACTGCAACCGCGGTGCAAACGGCATTGAGGGCAGTTTGTCTACCGCAGTAGGTTATGCGCTGAAGATGTGGGGACTAAGCATTGTAGTGATTGGCGACCTCAGTTTTTTTTACGATGCCAACGCCTTGTGGAACACTCATCTGCCAGCAAATCTGCGCATACTATTGCTTAATAATGGCCATGGAGCCATTTTCGACCAATTGCAGGGTTTGTCTGCTTCAAAGGCTCGAGACGAATTTATTGCAGCTGGTGGCAAGCGTTTTACAGCACAAGGCGTCTGTGCCTCTTATGGTGTAGCCTATCAAAAGGTAGAAAATGCCAAGCAACTTGCCGATACCATGCCCCATTTCCTTAATGAGGATTACACCACTGCTCAACTCATTGAGGTTACGCTAAAGTAGCCCCACTGCATCACACATATCAAATATCAATCATTCAAAAAAAAACATCAACAACATGCGTACATGGAATACAATCAAAGAATACAAAGAGATACTCTTCGACGAGTATAATGGCATAGCTCGCATCACCATTAATCGTCCGCGCTATCGCAATGCTTTCACCCCACTCACAGTGGCCGAGATAGGCGATGCCTTGCGCTATTGCCGCGAGGCGCAAGACATTTGTGTTGTGGTACTAACGGGTGCTGGCGACAAAGCCTTTTGTTCTGGAGGCGATATGCACGTAAAAGGTCGTGGCGGATATGTAGGCGGCGATGGCGTGCCTCGTCTCAATGTACTCGACGTTCAAAAGCAAATTCGCTCTTTGCCCAAGCCTGTCATTGCTATGGTTAATGGCTATGCTATTGGTGGCGGACACGTACTCCACCTTATGTGCGACCTTACCATTGCCTCCGAAAATGCCATATTCGGGCAAACGGGTCCTAAGGTTGGCTCATTCGATGCAGGCTTTGGAGCCTCGTATTTAGCACGCATTGTAGGCCAGAAAAAGGCTCGCGAAATATGGTTTATGTGTCGCCAATACACAGCTAAAGAGGCCGAGCAGATGGGCATGGTCAATAAGGTTGTACCCTTTGATAAACTCGAAGATGAGGTTGTTGAATGGGCTGAAACCATGATGGAACGCTCGCCTTTGGCTCTGCGCATGATCAAGGCTGGGCTCAATGCCGAACTTGATGGGCAAGCCGGCATACAAGAGCTTGCAGGCGATGCCACTATGCTTTATTATATGCTCGACGAGGCGCAAGAGGGTGGCAGAGCTTTCCTTGAAAAGCGCAAACCTAACTTTAAGAAATATCCCAAACTGCCCTAAGCGCTCTTGACTCATAGCCACAATTAAAGAACATAAATAAATTTAACAAGCAAGGTCGCTTCGGCACATGTTCACCCCCTGAACACTTCAGCTGAAGCGACCTTTTTAAATACAACTTTATTTTGCATTTTCTTCCGTTTTCACTCAGAGTTATTCCGCGCACATTACAGTTTAAGCAGCCTGCGGGCACATCGCGCGGAGTGTATTATAATCGCAAAGTTTGGTATATATTGCTCACCTCGAGCGACCCTCAACTACACTTTACAGGCCTTGGCGAGTGTGCCCCACTCTACGACCTTAGCTGCGACTACGACGAGCATTACGAACAACGCCTGCGCGATATATGCCGAGAGGTAGAGCAAACTCAAAACCTCGACTCTAACCGCTTGCGCCCTTATCCCTCTATACTGTTTGGTCTACAAAGCGCCTTTCGCTCGGCGGCAGGCTCGCTTGCAGGCGACTATCTTAAGCTCTATCCATCGGCATTTACCAAAGGCGAAAAGGGCATACCCATTAACGGACTGGTGTGGATGGGCAGTTACGAAGAGATGTGCCAACGCATGGAGCAAAAGCTCGAACAGGGCTTTCGCTGCGTAAAACTCAAAATTGGTGCTATTGATTTTGACAGCGAAATGGCACTTATCAAAAGGTTGCGCCAACGCTATAGTGCTGATACTGTAGAACTCAGAGTCGATGCCAATGGCGGCTTCACCCCACAAGATGCCCCCCAAAAACTCAACGAGTTGGCACGTTACAACATTCATAGCATTGAGCAACCCATACGCCAAGGACAATGGAACGAGATGGCACGTCTCTGTGCCAACACTCCTTTGCCCATTGCCCTTGACGAGGAACTTATTGGGGTGAACGACTATAAGCAAAAGATTGAACTACTCAACACTATCCACCCGCAATACATTGTTCTTAAGCCCACACTACACGGTGCTTTTACCGGTGCAGCCGAGTGGATGGCCTTGGCACGCGAGCGTAACATTGGCTATTGGACCACCTCAGCACTCGAAAGCAACGTTGGACTCAATGCCATTGCCCAATGGTGCGCTGCCATCGATGCCGACACCACACTGCCACAGGGCTTAGGCACTGGCCAACTGTTTGTTAAGAATTTCGATGCTGCACCACTACATATTGAGGGCGACTGCCTGTGGTATGGCAGCCCTAAACAACGCAATTTTTTAGCAGATATAGAGGATTTTAAGGATAAATGGAAAGAGCCTTCGCCCACCATGCAGGTGCACACATCGGGCAGTACAGGCCAACCCAAAAACATTGAAGTAGAGAAAGTGCGCATGTGGGAGAGCGCCCTTACCACACTACAAGCCTTGGGCTTACAAGAGGGCAACACCGCCCTTCTGTGCATGCCACTCAAGTATATTGCAGGGCAAATGATGCTTGTGCGCTCGTTGGCAGGCGCTTTGTCGCTCATTCCCGTTGCGCCCACCTCTCATCCCTATGCCCATCTTCATGAGGTCCCCGACTTTGCTGCTATCACCCCCATGCAAGCCTACGAGTCGCTACGCGTGCCTCACGAGCGTTCGCTCATGCGACGCACGTTATGCCTTATTATAGGTGGTGGTGCCATTATGCCCGAACTTGCCGAAGAGCTAAAACGTTTTCCCAACCCCGTTTATAGCACTTATGGCATGACCGAAACACTTTCGCACATTGCCCTACGACGCTTAAATGGCTCTCAGGCTTCAGACTTTTACACACCACTCTCTGGCGTAAGCACCAGCCTATCGGCAGAGGGGTGTTTGGTTATTAATGCCCCCAAGGTGTGCAGCCAAACGCTTGTTACTAACGACATTGCCGAACTGTTGCCCGATGGCAGATTTCGCATACTCGGTCGCCGCGACAACGTGATTTGTTCGGGCGGAATAAAGTTGCAAATCGAACAGATAGAACAGAAGTTATCGTCGCTCACTGTTCCGTTTGTCATTACCTCACTACCAAGCGAGGAGTTGGGCGAAATGGCAATCATGCTTTATGAGGGCACAAGCGAGATGGTGCATGAACTCGAAACTTCGTGCCGCCAACTCTTAGACCGCTACGAAGTGCCTAAACGCTTTATCCCCACAACTCATATCCCACTTACCGAAACCAACAAGCCAGCTCGTGCCGAGGTTAAAAAGTTGGCATTGCAACTATTTAATGCCAATGCATAAAACTCTGCAACCTATAGCATAAAGCATCTATACAACGAACCTCACATGCTTATCACATCAATTGTGTAATGAGCATGTGAGGTTAGTTGTTTCTCTATGTCATCATCTATTCCCCTCCCAAAAAGCGTTCTTTCAGCACCATGTTTCGCATGCTTCTGCTTAAAAGTACGAAAGTAGTTGGCGTATCACGGCCGTG
>DJEH01000056.1:26960-31932 GCA_002431845.1 Prevotellaceae bacterium UBA5903
ATCACGGGCGTGATACGCCAACTCACTACGCATTGTATAGCAGAAACAAGCGTAAATAGCCTCAAACAGAACACGTTTCTGCCTTTAACTCACCATCATCGCATGCGCTTACTTAACTTGCATGTTACAACCTACTTCCCCCTCAATAGGCTTTGGCAAAGCAGCCCATAAGCCACGTAACTACTGAATTTCTCAAAAAAAAAGAACCTGCATTTTACTTTGACATATTCGGCAGGTCTTATAAATGTAACGCACAAACAACAAAACTAAATAAAAGATTATAATTATGAAAAAGAAGATAAATGTTTTAAACATATTGTTGGCTATAGCTCTTGCCTTAGTGAGTACAACAGCCTCTGCACAACGCATACACCACAAGCACATAAGCCATCGTGCTTGCTACCGCCCAATCGTAACAACCATTGTTACTCATCCGGTTTCGGCAAAACGCATTAGCAACACATTAAGCAAAAGCGACCGTTTGGAAATGGCTTTAGCTTACCTAAAGACTCACCCTACGCTCAGCATATCTACTTATAGCAAAATAACAGGCTTAACAAAGGCTATGGCCGAAGCCGAACTCAATGCATTTGCCGCTAACAAAAAAGTGCCCATTAGGTTGGTTATAAGTGGGAAGAAAAAGCTATATACAGTATGAACATCAAGGATAAAGACATTATACAGGCTATCCGAGAGAAAACCGAAAAAGGCTTCCGACTTTTAATGCTAAAATATAAGCAACCTATATATTGGCATATTCGCCGGTTGGTAATCTGGCACGACGAGGCAGAAGATGCCACTCAAGAAACCTTTATCAGAGTTTTTAAGTCGTTTGATAACTTTAAAAACGACGACTCGTTTCGGGCTTGGATTTACCGCATTGCCACCAACGAGGCTCTCAGACAAATTGATAGCAGAAAGACAGAACAAGTGCCACTAGAGGTTGATGCAGACGAGGCTAACCACATGATGGCCGATAGCTACATAGACTATTCAAACCTTGAAGCGGTGAAACTGCAAAAGGCTATCCACTCTCTGCCCATTAAGCAACAAACTACATTCTGCCTACGCTATTACGACGAACTCAGTTACGACGAAATAGCTGCTGCCACAAATTCTACTGCCTCTTCTGCTAAAGCAAACTATCACATTGCCAAAGAGAAGATTGTTAGCTACATGAAATCAAACGATTAAGCTTTAATAACGATGAATAGCATTTTCAACATCAATAAAAACAAAAAGATAAATCCTTACACCACACCAAATGGATTTTTTGACAAGCTTGAAGACGACATTTGGCAAAAGGTGAAAGATGACTATGCTTGCACAACGTTGCAAAATAGCAACACACAAGCAGAGAACGGCAAGAATAAATTAAAGCACATCCCCCTTAAGTGGCAAATTGCATGGGGAAGCATTGCTACTATAGCTGCATCGGTTGCTTTGATATTTGTTTTCAACACGAAATCGTCCCCACAAAACTCATACTCTATCAACGATGTAGACCAGGCTTTTTGCCAACTTAGTACTGCCGATCAAGACTTTTTGCTAAGCGTTTACCAAGACGATGTGTTTATGAATGAATAAGAAGTAATGAACTAAAAACAAATTAAATTATGAAACGTTTTATCAGATTTTTTTTCATTGCATTTGCAATGATTGCGTCTGTGACAACTACATTCGCACAGCAATCAACCCCACAACGTAGCAGCCAACAACAACGCATATCGCGCGAACAATTGGCTGAAATCGAAGCCAAACACATTGCTCACGAGTTGGCTTTTAACGAGGATATCACGAGCAAATTTGTCGCTGTTTACTGCAACTATCAAAAAGAAATTTGGGCATTAGGTTCGAACAAGCGTGCTGGCAAAAAAGCAATGTCTGACAAGGAGAACGAGGAACGTATTAAGCAACGCTTTGCCATGAGCGAGAAGATACTTAACATCCGACAGAAGTACTATAAAGAATACTCTAAGTTTCTATCTCAAACGCAAATAGAAAGAGTATATGAGCAAGAACGCAAGTTAATGAAACGCCACGCTAACAAACGTGGAATGAAAAGAACAACACCCAGACAACGTATCTAATGAAACGTATAATATTTACGACTTTTGCCCTATTGCTTAGCCTTTTGTGCATTAATGAGTCCTTGGCTCAAGAATTAACTTTCTCAAAAGAGACCTTTTCGGATGGTAACATAAACTTGCCATACCGCAAAGCTACCATCCCGGGCTTTGGCGACAACGCATCGCTTGTTATCTATCTGCATGGCGGCTCGAGCAAAGGCAACGACAACGAAACACAAATGCAAGAACCGGGCATCAATGCTATCAGCACATGGTTGGTTAATAATTCGCGCAAAGCCATCATGCTTGTGCCGCAATGCCCCAGCAATTTGTCTTGGCTCGGCACGATGCAAGATGTCCTTGTACACCTGCTGCAAAGCTACATAGACCGCGGCGTAGTGGATGCCAACAAGGTGTATATCTTTGGCGGCTCAATGGGCGGTACTGGCACATGGAACATGCTATCTAATCACCCCGACTTTTTTGCTGCTGCTATGCCTGTTGCCGGCAACCCTACAGGGCTAAATGCCGAAGCTATATCAAAAACACCGCTTTATACCGTTATGGGAACTGCCGACAGAATTATGAAACTATCTAATGTTGAAGTCTTCTTAAAAGACATGGATACTTATAATGCTGCATACATGTTCGACATTGAAAACGGGTGGACACACGAGGATGTTTGCAAAAACAGCTATACCGACAAGCGCCTTAATTGGGTATTTAAACACACCAAAGACACTGAAACAAGCGCAACAAGTGTTGCCAACTCTAAAGCTGACATTGCTAATGTTGCTTGGTATGCTATCAGTGGAGAAAAACTGACGTCGGCTCCTAAGCAAAAGGGCGTTTACATCAAACAAACCGTTTACTGCAACGGCTCTTGTACATCAGAGAAAAGCATTATCCACTAAACGTTAATGGTTTATTTAAGCGAGTGGTAAAAGCAATTGCGCTTATCAACTTGTATGTAAAAAGAGGAATATCACATTGTGCGGTATTCCTCTTTTTGCATATTAATTATGCCCTTTGTGGCCATACATTATTTATAACGATTCGAGCAGATGCTTCAGCACTACAGTTGCCGAAATTTCGCGGTTAGCAGCCTCGGGGATAACAAGCGAACGAGGCGATTCTATCACATCGTCAGTAACAATCATGTTGCGACGAACGGGTAAACAGTGCATAAACTGCGCATTGTTGGTTACGGCCATGTGTGCCTCATCAATGGTCCACGACATGTCTTTCAACAACACTTTGCCATAGTCTGCTGCGTTTGCCACACCGGGGCAACTCCAGTTTTTGGCATAAACAAAGTCGGCTCCTTCGAGTGCCTTCATTTGGTCGTACTCCACCTTTGCATCGCCCACAAACAAGGGGTCGAGCTCGTAGCCATGAGGGTGAGTAACCACAAAATCAACATCGGCTGCACGCATCCATTCGGCAAAACTATTGGGCACTGCTTGTGGCAAGGCACGTGGATGGGGTGCCCATGTGAGCACCACCTTAGGGCGCTTGGTCTCTTTGTGCTCTTCAATAGTTATGAGGTCTGCAAATGCCTGCAAGGGGTGCGCCGTTGCACTCTCCATAGAGAACACGGGGCGACCACTGTATTTTATAAATTGCGAGAGGATGTTCTCGGCATAGTCTGCATCGCGATTAGTAAGTCCGGCAAAGGTGCGCACACCAATGATGTCGCAGAATGATGCCATCACTGGGATAGCCTCAAGCAAGTGTTCGCTCTTGTCGCCATCCATCACCACACCACGCTCGGTTTCAAGTTTCCATGCGCCTTGGTTCACGTCGAGCACCATTACATCAAGTCCTAAGTTGCGTGCTGCTTTCTGCGTTGAAAGGCGTGTGCGAAGCGAATTGTTGAAAAAGATGAGCAAAGCTGTTTTGTGATGTCCCAATTGCTCAAACTGGTAGCGGTCGGCCTTAATCTGCTTTGCCTCGGCTAATGCATTGCTCAATGAGCCAATATCTTGTACGTGAAGAAATGTTTTCATATGCTGTATAATTTGTTTATTTGCTATTATATATAAGGAGTTGTTGAAAATGGATATACCCAATAACTCCTTACAACCCTTTATACTGCGTTAAAGCAAGGCAAATGTAATATTAAATATTGTATAAAGGTTTGCATATTCACTTTTTGTTTGGCTTAAGTCACGAAAAATAGTAAATTTGCTTCTCAAATCATTTAAAACCAAAAGCAATGAAAAAGAATATCTTATTTTTAGCATTTGCTGCAATGACATTTACTTACAGCTGTGCACAAAAATCACAACATAAAGCTAAAACAACAACTACTAAGGTAGAGGCTAAAGCTGCAACTAAGGCATCGTATACGGTGAAAACTATTCCTGCTACTGTTAAGGGAGAAGACGTGGTAAAAACCATTGCAGCTAACTATAAAGGCAAGGTGGCACTCATCGACTTTTGGGCTACTTGGTGCGGACCATGCCGCATGGCAATGAAACAAATCGACGATATCAAGCCAGAACTGAGCAAAAAAGGATGTGTGTTTGTATACATTACAGGCGAAACATCACCACTCAACACATGGAACGATATGATTAAGGGCATCGATGGCGACCACTACCGCTTAACCGACAAACAATGGCAAGATATGTGCAAGTCGCTCAACATCCCTGGCATTCCATCTTACCTCTTACTTGGCAAAGATGGCGAAAAGGCATACGACAATCTAAGCACTGGTGGCTACCCTGGAAGCGAAATCTTGAAAAACGAGATTGAAGTGGCTCTCACTAAATAACACAATGTGGGCAGTTGCCCTAAATGCGACTAATAATCAACTTATATACACAGAAACGTTCTCTCTAAAAATGAGAGAACGTTTCTGTTAAGTTCGTGCTCATTAAGTAGGTGTTCAAAATTAA
>DJEH01000077.1:0-141 GCA_002431845.1 Prevotellaceae bacterium UBA5903
CAATCATATAAATTAATTTTGAAATCCTACTTATTATTGCCATGCCTCCAAATCATATAATTTATAATGCCATTTTATAAAAATAGGCGTGTAGGCGGCTTATCGTGAAATTATTGTTTACTTTTGCATAAGATAGGCTGC
>DJEH01000077.1:218-483 GCA_002431845.1 Prevotellaceae bacterium UBA5903
ATTGCATTCGCCTTGCACTATCTCTAAAAAAAACTACACACAGAGAAGATGTATAAAAAATGATATATAGGATATTTTTCATTACATTGGCAACTCTTGTCAGTTTAATGGGTAAGGCCCAAACAATATACAATAGCTATATTGATAAGTATGCGGGTATGGCTGTCGAACAGATGAAACGGCATGGCGTGCCGGCAAGCATCACCCTTGCGCAAGGACTGATAGAGAGTGCGGCAGGAACAAGCCGTTTGGCTAAAAAAGCTAA
>DJEH01000077.1:509-793 GCA_002431845.1 Prevotellaceae bacterium UBA5903
AATCACTTTGGCATTAAGGTGGGGTCTACATGGACGGGACCTTACATGATTATGTCAGACGATAGGCCCGATGATAAGTTTAGGGTGTACCGCTCAGTGTCTGATAGTTTTGAAGATCATTCTTTGTTTTTGCGCAATGGTAGTCGCTATGCTTTTTTGTTCGACCTCAAGATAAACGACTATAAAGCATGGGCACGCGGGCTAAAACAGGCGGGCTATGCCACAAGCCCTACTTATGCCAACACGCTCATCAACACCATTGAACGTTACAACCTTACAACTTT
>DJEH01000077.1:936-1258 GCA_002431845.1 Prevotellaceae bacterium UBA5903
CCAATACTACATTATTGCACAAGAGGGCGATACCTACGCTTCGCTTGCGCGCCTAATGCGTAATAAAGAAAAGCGTCTGCGCGAATATAACGATGTAGACGAAAACTACGTGCTCAAGGCGGGCGATGTGGTATATCTTGGCAAAAAGCAAAAACGCGCTGCTGCAAGCATCACCAATAAATATCACTTCATGGAGGAGGGCGAAAGCCTCTATGCCATTGCGCAACGTTATGGCATCAGACTCAAATCGCTCTGCAAGATGAACCCTATACGTAGGAATTACAGATTTAAGGTGGGCGACAAAATTAGAATTAGATAGTCT
>DJEH01000077.1:1298-3187 GCA_002431845.1 Prevotellaceae bacterium UBA5903
TACCGCCACTCTGCCCCACATACAAAGGCTAATAGCATTTTTCCACAAAAACATTTAACGAATGACCGAAGCTAAGAAACCCTATTTTTCGTTCGAGATATTGCCTCCATTGCGCGGCAAGGGTATGGCATCTATTTACAGCACCATTGACCGCCTCATGCAGTTCAACCCTGCATACATCAATATCACCACCCACCGCGCCGAAACCATCTATAGCGACGATGGCAATGGCACGTTTAAGAAACTCTGCGTGCGCAACCGCCCCGGAACCGTGGCTATTGCCGCTTCCATCAAGGAGCGCTACGGCATTCGCACCGTTCCTCACATCATTTGTAGCGGATTTACGGCTTCCGAAATTGAGAGCGAACTCATTGACCTTTCGTATCTTGGCATAACAGACTTATTGCTCTTACGTGGCGACCGTGCGCACGGCGAAAACCGCTATATCCCCATGCCAGGTGGCCACTCGCATGCCATTGAACTTTGTCATCAGGTAAACGACTTCAACCGTGGGTTGCTGCTTGGTCACGTGCAAACCGAGCCTCTTGCCTCACCTTTTAACTACGGCGTGGCAGGCTATCCCGAGAAGCACGAAGAGGCTATGAACCTTGCCACCGACATTGAGCACCTCAAAGCTAAAGTTGATGCAGGAGCTAAATATGTGGTTACGCAAATGTTTTTTGACAACCAAAAGTACTTTAGCTTTGTAGACAAACTGCACAAGGCGGGTATTGACGTACCTGTGATACCCGGACTGAAGCCACTCACCACACTAAACCATTGCACCATGTTGCCACGCACCTTCCACATTGATTTTCCCGACGAGTTGGCCAAAGAACTCTCACGTTGCCACAATAACGACGATGTAAAGGCGGTGGGAGTAGATTGGGCTAAACAACAATGCGCTGAACTGCGCGATGCTGGGGTTGAGGGCATTCACTTCTACACCATGAATGCGGCTCAGATGGTAGAGCGCATCATGACGCCTTGATACGTGGCAGAACATAAACTCTAATGCTCATAAATCAAAAAAAATCAATCGAGCGATGTTGTAGTCCATTTTTTTTGATTTATGGAGCAAATAACGTAAGTCACTGATTATCAAGCAATACAACAAATCAAACTGCATACACTCGGCACGTAAAAACATAAGGATACGTATCCTTATGCCCTAAGGATACGTGTTCTTACCCTCTAAGGATACGTATTCTTACACCCTAAGGATACGTGTTCTTATACCCTAAGGATACGTATCCTTACAAAAAAAGAAAGCGAGAAGTGGTGAAAACTGCAAAATTCTCCTAAATATATTAAAAATACAGACTTTTATTTTAACATTTCGCTTCCAGATTGCAAGTGCAAAATGTCAAAAATAGTTCACAAAAACTTGCGATAAACACCTATGGCAAAGAAGACATATACCGAAGATAACAAGCGTTGGTTACAAGCCAAAGCGCAAGAAGAGGGCGTATGTGCCCTACCCCAAGGCATCTACTACAAAGTGCTCAAACAGGGCAATCCCGAAGCAGCTCGTCCCACACGTCGCAGCATCGTAACGGTTCACTACACGGGCTGGACCATCAACGGCAAAAAATTTGACAGCAGCCGAGGCGGTACCCCCATTGCCATGCGGTTGAGCGACCTTATTGACGGATGGATTGTGGCGATGCAGCAAATGCACGTGGGCGACCAATGGGAGATTTATATCCCTGCCGAAATGGGTTACGGCAAATATTCTCAGCCGGGCATTCCTGGCGGTAGCACTCTGATTTTCGAGGTCGAACTTATCGGGGTGTGCTGAGAGAGAAATAGAACGAGGCTAAACTTGAACAGAAATAAAGAGGAGCATTTTACGCTTCGCACAGGGTTTGAACACGAATTATCATGAA
>DJEH01000035.1:0-399 GCA_002431845.1 Prevotellaceae bacterium UBA5903
ATAAGAACACGTATCCTTAGCATCTATCTATTATTTTTAGTAAAATCAAAAACGTATATCATTGATTATCAACACTTTACGTAAACATATCATTATTGCGTTATTTTCAGCAACAAGTGTGGTTGCCTCATTTTTTTTAATTCTCAGCGCATCAATTTTTCTGATTTAAGGTAAAATAGAACAATAAAGCCATCGGCAAATACGAAATCTTGCCGATGGCTTTAGTCTACAAAATGTTATGTCGTTCCACTCAGATTTTTATTGCGGAATTGTTATTGTATTAAATTCGCTAACGTCGGGTGTGGTGTGTTGCTCATGAATAATTTGTACAAGTTCCTTCACCTTATCGGGATATTGAGCAGCCAAGTCGTGGTCCTCATGAAGGTCGGTTGCCAAATT
>DJEH01000035.1:494-1866 GCA_002431845.1 Prevotellaceae bacterium UBA5903
CGTACAGCCATTTGGTTGGTTTCGTGAAATTCCCAGTAGAGAAAATCATGTTCCTTTTGCTCGCTATCGTCGCCAAGTAAAGTTGGAGCAAACGATATACCATCAAACCAATCGTGGGCAAGTTTTTTATTGCCAAAACGCTCTGTATAGTTCTTTTGTCCTATCAAGTCGCAAAAAGTAGGCATAATGTCATAAAATGCCAAAACATGGTTGTTTACCTGTCCGGCCTTGATATGTCCTGGCCAACGCACAATGAAAGGTATGCGTATGCCACCCTCAAGACACGAACGTTTCTTTCCTTGTAACTTACCATCACGGCCAAAGAAGTCGGGGTCGCCACCACCCTCCTCATGAGGTCCGTTGTCCGACGAAAAGATAACAATTGTGTTATCGTCCAATCCTTTAGCCTTAAGTTTGGCCATAATTTCGCCAACATAAGCATCCAAGCGCGTAATCATGGCAGCAAACTGTGCATGCGTATTGATGGTAGCGTGGTAGCGATCTACACCAGCAAAGGTTTTGTCGTTGCAGAACTTACCATAGTAGGCTTGTAGTATAGAGTCGTTAGGCTGATAGAGTTCGGCATGAGGCAGAGTGTAAGTAAAGAAGCCATAAAAAGGTTTTTCGGCAGACTGCTGGTCAATCCATTCCAAAGCCTCTTGATGAATTAAGTCGCCCGAATACTGCTTACGATTGGCATACGAGTTGTCCGTGCAACCATCGCCATACTGCACGTTTTGGTCCATAGTGATGCGTATTACATCGGTATCACCACGTCGTGGACTATAGCGATTTAAAAAGTTCGGGAAGTAGCGGTGTGCCATGTATTGGCAGATATAACCGTAATATTCGTCGATGCCACGTGTTTTTGGAGTAGATGCAGAACCTTCATAGCCACCTGCCCACTTGCCAAACATGCCTGTAGTGTAGCCATTGGCTTTCATGATTTCGGGCAGTATGATGTGGTCGGTTGAATAGGGCTCTTGTCCCACACGGTCGGGCTCTTTGGTCACACCATAGGTTACTTGTGGACGTCCTTTCCAATATTCTTTATTACCACGCACATGGGTGTGTCCGGTATGCTGCCCCGTCATGAGTGTGGCACGCGAAGGGGCACTAACTGGGCTACCTGCATAAGCTTGCGTAAATCGCATTCCTTCGCTAGCCAAGCGGTCTATGTTTGGGGTCGAAATATAAGGCTGTCCGTAACAAGCCAAATCGCCATATCCCATATCGTCGCATAGGATAAAGATGATGTTTGGCTTTGATTGCTGCTGAGCGTAGGCCGCCATACCGAGCAAGGCTGCACTGCCAGCCATAATATGCTTAATATAGTTCATAGAGGATAAATACTTTGTAGGGTTGTACTCTT
>DJEH01000035.1:1910-2452 GCA_002431845.1 Prevotellaceae bacterium UBA5903
TTTTTTACTTAATTCTTTTCTTACTTGCTTGTATGTAAACGCCCTTATGGTTTTTGAGGTCGGTAAGTCGTCCGTCTGTAGCATAAGCTCTGCTAATATTTGCATCACTTAAGTTGGGGCGATTTACTTGATTTTGGTTAATTGAAGTGTCCATTTGATTGTCGCGAGTATACACAAAAAAGTCGTATACCATTCCTGCAACATCATCTTCGGCCCCATCCATACCATTTTCGGTAATGCGTACGCGCATACGTGAGCGTCCTGTGGCAGCAGTCTTTGGTACGTTTATTTCTGCCGTGCCTGTTTGAGCATTCATAAATTCGTGCTTAGACTCAAAAACGCCATCTCCGTCCCAATCAAAATAGGCTGTCACGGTATAATCTGAAGTCATTCCGCTTGTTTCGTAGCTCAGAGTGAACGAGCCATTTTTAACCACTGAAACAGAATCGTTGCGTACCATGCAGTAGTATGACGAAGGCTGCGACGTAGCGGTATAATTCATCTCGGATGCGACGTTATCGCTTTGGCTCTTTGCGTTCAAA
>DJEH01000035.1:2503-3214 GCA_002431845.1 Prevotellaceae bacterium UBA5903
TAGTGAGATAGGCTGCTCCTTTATCGCCACAAGGCAATACGTACACACCTAATTTCTTGCAATAATCAGAATGTTCAATAGGTGCTGGCGCCTCGTAGTCGTAGTCCGACTCTACGATATCCCAATAAGAGTTTCCTCTGTTATATCGAATGTGATAGGCCACAACCTTGCCCGTACTTTGCTGGAAGTTAAGTCCCAACGTGCCGTCCTTTGAACTATCTATTGTTTGGTCGGTACTGCAAATGTAGTAATAACCTTTAGGTGCAGCACCACTAACGGCATTCTTTTTTATCTCAAATTCTACAGGTGTACTGCCCACACGGATTTGAGTTTCAGCAGTAATATGCGAACTCTGCACGTAACGTTTTGACGTTATGTTACGAATGTAGTAGCAGTTGGGATTGCCCGTAGGTATAAACTCCCAATACTGTTTCTGCGTGTTGGTACGAGGCGAAGCAAAGAGGCTGTTTCCGCTTTCGTACATGTAAGAGTTGCTATTATTAAAGCGATGTAACACATAGGTTTTTCCTTTCTCTGGGAAGGCTTGTGTGCTACCATCAGCCCAAACTGTAGCAATGCCAAGTTGGGAAATAGCGATTAAGAAAAGGGTTCTGATTGTCTTCATTGTTTTCGGATTTAGTAATAAAAAATCGTCTAACTTTTATTTTGCTTATGGGTGGTTCTATCCATTTATAAGTAGGTGTTCAAAAT
>DJEH01000035.1:3393-8952 GCA_002431845.1 Prevotellaceae bacterium UBA5903
TATAATTTAATTTTGAATACCTACTTATTAGGTGTGGAAGAACTCTTGCTATTGCATTCTCTAAAGACAGCTATGCACCATTCACATCAATCAAATTGTATAGCTTTAGCGGGTTGTATCTTAGATACTAAATAACTTGGGATGATGAGTGCTAACACGTCAATAATAAGCGTTACAACATTTATACCCACTATCCATAGCCAATTAATTTCGACTGGTGCCGATGTAACATAGTAAACGTTAGGGTCGAGCTGAATGAAATGGAAATAGCGCTGAATAAGCACTATCCCTAATCCTAAAACATTGCCCAACACCATGCCACGCACTACAATGAAAGACGCATACCACAAAAAGGTGTGACGTATGCGACTATTGGAGGCACCAAGTGCCTTAAGCACACCAATCGTGTTAGTACGCTCAAGTATGAGAATGAGCAAACCACTTACCATCGTGAAACCTGCCACACATATCATGATAATAAGGATAACCATTACGTTAGTGTCAAGCAGATTTATCCACGACAATGTAGAGGCTGTATAAGGATTACGATCTATGCCCCAAATTGAAAAAGAGTGGCCATAACGATCGGTCTTTCCACCAATATGCTTGCTTAAATAGCTCACCGCGGGGTTTAAATAGTCAAACGATTGGAGCTTCACCTCCAATCCGCTACACTGCCCTGGCAACCAACTATTGAGTTGATTTACGGTATAAAGGTCGGTTATGGCATAGGTGTTGTCAAATTGTTTGAGATAGGTGTTGTAAATGCCCACTACCTTGAACCGACGCTGCTTAACCGTTTGCGAAAAGTAATAACTAAATACTTTGTCGCCTACATGTAAATTAAGTTTGTCAGCCAAGGTTTGCGATATAACAATTTCATTGCTTGCTCGCTGGCTACTGAATTTGGGCATCACACCCTTCACGATATATTGCTTTAAAAAACTTAAGTCATAGTCCTCGCCAACACCTTTCAGCGCAACGCCTGCATAGTTGTCGTAGGTTTTAAATATGCCTATTTTTTGCGACATGCGTTGCACTCTCACAACTCCTGGTGCCTTGCTAACCGCTTGAATGGTGGCATCGTCTATACATAACGGATTGGTTTCTGGCGAACCAAAGAAGTTATCGTCAACAATTTCAATGTGTGCTGCAAAACCCGATAACTTGCCGCTCACCTCGCGCTGAAATCCTCGCACAAGGCACACGGATATTATCATTACAGCCACTCCTACCGCTATGCCTGCCATGGCTATTCGCAATGCAGGAGGTGAGGCTTTATGTTGCTCGGCAACTTGTTTGTTGCTCTTTAAGAAACGTTTGGCTAAGAATAAAGATAGCATATATGTATGATAATGCAAATGTCCTTTCGTAATACATTAATAATCTATGCAAGGCACCCTTGTCTGGGTATCGCCAACTGCACACAAGTAACTTTCAAGCTAAGCAGAGCTGCAATGTTGAACACTACTCTTCTCTGCCAGGATATGCCTCAATCGCCTTACGCAACACAATTAGTGCACGTTGTAGGTCGTCTTTGTTGAGCACATAAGCAATTCTTACTTGGTTGCGACCTGCTCCTGGCGTTGTGTAGAAACCGGCTGCTGGCGCCATCATCACAGTTTGACCTTCGTACTCAAAGTCTGTTAAACACCAAGCACAGAACTTTTCGGCATCGTCTACTGGCAGTTTGGCAACAGTATAGAAGGCACCCATCGGTATGGGAGAGTACACCCCTGGTATACGGTTAAGTCCATCTATCAAACATTTGCGTCGTTCTACATATTCATCATACACATCACGCGCATACTCAGGTGTTGCATCAAGCGAGGCTTCTGCCACTAACTGCCCAAGCAGAGGAGGACTTAGTCGTGCTTGGCAGAATTTCATTACTGCCTTGCGCACATGCTCATTTTTAGTGATAAGCGCACCTACACGAATACCACACTCGCTATAGCGCTTTGATACGGAGTCGATAAGCACAACATTCTGCTCTACACCCTCTAAATGACAAGCTGATATATAAGGCGAACCCGTATAGATAAACTCTCTATACACTTCGTCAGAGAATAAATAGAGGTCGTATTTTTTTACCAAATCGCGTATTTGGTTCATCTCTCTGCGTGTGTAAAGATAGCCAGTAGGGTTGTTTGGATTACATATCAAGATGGCACGTGTACGCTCGTTGATGAGCTCTTCAAACTTCTCAACCTTGGGCAATGAGAAACCCTCTTCAATGGTTGTGGCAATGGTGCGTATACGCGCTCCAGCTGATATGGCAAAGGCCATATAGTTGGCATACGCGGGTTCTGGTACAATAATTTCGTCGCCAGGGTTTAAACACGACATGAAGGCAAACAATACAGCTTCGGAACCTCCTGAAGTGATGATTATATCATCGGGCGAGAGATGTATGTTGTACTTATCATAATAGTGAGTAAGTTTTTCGCGATAACTGCGAAAGCCTTGGCTCGGACTATATTCGAGTATCTTACGATTGATATGCTGCAAAGCATCAAGACCAGCTTGCGGGGTTGGTAGGTCTGGCTGGCCTATATTTAGGTGATATACGTGCACGCCTCTTTCCTTTGCAGCAACTGCTAAAGGAGCAAGCTTTCGAATTGGCGACTCGGGCATTAATATAGCCCGTTCTGAAATTTTTGGCATTCTAATAGATGTTCTTTTATAGTATTGAGATGCGCTATTGTTATAGTTATAGCTTTACTTAAAGCGCAAAAAGTTAATACTTGATTAGATGTATTTTCGTGTAAACTCTGAATGGTGGATGCGACGTCTGCATGACGTTGATATAGCATGGAATGGACGCAACAACTCGTATATATATATGTAAAAACCATACTTTCGTTCATGGAGTGTGCGCAATGCCTCACGAACAATGTAAAAAGGTAGATACATACCTACGCACCACAACAACAATGCTGCAATGTCTGCATATAGATAGCTTGCTGTATAATCAGCAACTTGCACATCATGCGCTACACGCACTAATGTATAAAACAACAAGCTTAATGCAAAGGCATACGACATAAAGGTTGATAACCCCGAGGTAAGCTGTTGAAACTTTGCGGCTCTTGACAAATGACGACTAATTTCAGCTTTTTGCATGCGCTGTGAAGAAAGTTGGGCCGACGATGGAATATCTTCAACAAGACGTGTGGCAGGCGAACAAAGCATTACATAATTGTCTGGATGAACTTTATAATTGGCAAAGATGGCCTCTTCACCAAATGCTATATTTAGGCTATCGGCAAAACCATTTTCTTTAATAAACCAATCTTTACGCACAGCCCAATTAGCTTCGGGACAGCCCGTAACCACACCATTTTCCCATGCATATATACGCAATGAAAAATCATCTACACGATCAAATATTGCTCTGCGAGCTGCAAGCGTACCATCATCATCGTAGTTGTAATAGGCCTCTGCAAAGTTTACATCCTCACCTAAATTTTGAACATAACACTGCAACCATTCATCAGATACAGGCTGAGTTTCGGGATTTATTACTATCACCCATTCTCCTCTTGAAGCTTTTATACCCAATGTTATTGCTAACTTGCGAAGCTCTATGTAGCGCGAACTTTCTGGTACGAATGTATATCTTACATTAGGATGCTTGGTATTTAGGTTTTCTACTATGGCTTTTAAATCGGCAGAATGACTCTCGTCTGCTAATATGATTTCAAATTTTCCTTTATAGCTTTGTTTTAATAAATTATTTATAAGCAGCTGAATATCAGCACTTTGTTCGTTACATGGGACAACAATTGAAACATAAGGATAATTACCCTCTGCATCTTGCGATATGGCTTCGTGTGTTGCCGTTTCTATCTCTTGTGCCTCTATTTGCCACAATGCGTGTTTTTTAAGCAATTTAAAACGACGCAAGCGAAATATATATACCAACAAGAGTGCAATTGCTGAAACTGCTAATGCTACATACAATGCCAATTCAACGTTATGAAAGTAGATGTTCGACATTTTGTTTTATATATAAAATACTTGGCTTTCTATGTTATTTGTAATAGTTAAGTTTTAGTTTAACATATCAATGAATATCTATTGGTTTCTATATCATTTTTATACTATAGTTGCTCTTCTACGAAATTCTGCGCATACAACAGCTGTAGCTACAGCAACATTAAGGCTTTCGCTTGTATCTCTACCTTGTGGATATGGCGGTATGTAGAGCTTTTGATTTACATACTGTGCAACCTGCGAAGATATGCCATTTCCTTCGTTGCCCATTATGATTAATCCATTGTTACTTATATGATGCTCATAGATATCTGTTCCGTCAAGAAAGGTTCCGTAAACTGCTACAGTATGAGGCAACTGCTTCAAATATAATGGTAAATCAACATAATGAACCTTTATCCGCCCAATTGCTCCCATTGTTGCTTGCACCACTTTGGGAGCATACGCATCGGCTGTTGCATGCGATGCAAATATATGCTCTATACCGAACCAATCTGCTATGCGAATGATTGTGCCCAAGTTGCCAGGATCTTGTATAGTATCTAAAGCTAAACACAATGAAGTTTGTGGCATCTGCACCAAATGGTCAATATCGGTAACTTCAGAAGGCTTTTCAAAAACAGCTAAAGCATCATGTGGCGCACGAAGTAACGATATACGCTCAAGTGTCTTTTGGTCTATCAGTTCGGTGTGCAACGATACTTTTTTACGCAATTCGTTAGGCAACGAAGATATATACGATGGAGTTGCAAACAATTGCCGACACTTTAGCAAAGGCAACAAGTCCGAGACTACCTTTGGTCCCTCGGCCACAAATGCCTTTTCAGCATCTCGATATTTCTTCATGTTTAACGCACGAATGTCCTTAATCAACTGCTTTGTAACTGCCATGCTTATTTTTTTATTTATATCTCATCTATTATAAATGCTTTCAAGCTACTTTTATATCAAGCTACCTTAAGCTAGCACAAAGCTACAAAGTTATTTCTAAATTAATGCTCTACACTTAAACTTTTTTAGACCAACTTGACTTAAGTACTTGTAAAGTAACGAACATAGCTCATGATAATAACCCAAATAAGTGTTTAGATACATACAAAAAAGTCCGTTATGCCTATAAATAGAAGACATAACGGACTTTGTCTGTTATAGCAAAAAGCTCTTTCAGCAACTAATATTAGTCGAGTTGAGCAAGTTTACCATCTGAGCCAAGAACTTCAGTGATCTTGTGCTTGTACATTTCCTCCATGAGGTCACGTGCAGGACCGCAGTACTTACGTGGGTCAAATTCACCTGGTTTTTCAACGAATACCTTACGTACAGCAGCAGTGAATGCAAGACGAGAGTCAGAGTCGATATTGATCTTGCAAACAGCGCTCTTAGAAGCCTTACGAAGTTGCTCTTCAGGAATACCAACAGCATCAGGAAGTTTGCCACCATATTGGTTAATCATATCAACATACTCTTGAGGTACTGAAGAAGAACCATGAAGTACGATAGGGAAACCAGGAAGCTTCTCCATGATTGCATCGAGGATGTCGAATGCCAATGGAGGAGGAA
>DJEH01000034.1:0-4374 GCA_002431845.1 Prevotellaceae bacterium UBA5903
AATTATGAACACCTACTTATCAAATTAATATTTGAGCATCTACTAAAACAACGCAATTAGGCTTTGTGCAGTGCAATATACAAGCGGAGCGTGAAACTTAAATCCTCTTCGGTGTAGGAATAAGTTTCACGCTCCGTTTGTATGCCTATATGTTGATATATTGTGTATCTATTTTATCTGCCGCGTTGGTAGGTAATGTCGTAAAAGCAGGGGTAAACGTTGGCAGATGCATTGGCTTGACCTTGCGAGGCTGGAACGATGATACGCACGTGGGCAAGATCGGTGTCATAGCGTGGCAGGTTGATGTATGTTAGCGGAATGAGCCATCCTGCAGGTACTGCAGCCGAGTTGTAACTATTCTTCATTATACCCTTTGTAAAGGTGCCTGTAAAGGTGCCATAGCTATCGGTAACAGAGAGCACATCAACGTTGTTCTCGCCCGTGTTGCCTATGTTGGTGGTTTGAATGCTATCGCCTGCAATGTTAAATTCGGTGTAGCGGGCAAGGATATTTAGCGTTTCGCCATTCTTGATTTTGCTGCCTGTTCCCTTTGAAATGATTTGCATATACACCCCTGTGCGGCTGAAGTAAACATACTCATTTTCTGCCACATTAGTGGTAGAGTCGTTTCGGTAAAACTCCTCTTCAGATATTGGCTTGATGTTGCCTGGTATGTTTAGCAGATACTCGCCTGGCGAGTCATCACTTTCAACCTTGCAACCTGAGGTTAAGAAAGCACTGATTTGTTTGTTCTCGCGTTTGCGCTTGTCTGCGTATGTTTCATCGTCGTTGCACGATTGCAAGAGCGAGGCAAATGCCACGAGCAAGAGTGTAAGTAAACAAATATTTTTTTTCATTGATAAATTGTGTAGAACCCTTGTTTTAGAAGAGTGATTTATGTATCTGTTCGTTTTGAGTTTTGAGAGCAAAAGTACAAATTCTTTTCTAAAACGATGGTTTTTCGGTGTTTATAAATGTCAAAATCGCAAAGCTTATAAGCGGTTAGAAGCGTGCCGTTACTTGCACGTCTACCGTGTTATAGCGCGAGTCGCTACGTTTGGTGGCGTGGCGTGCAGAGCGGTCGTCTGTAAAGGTGTAGTTGAGTTGAAAGATGAGGCTTTTGCCCAATGTATAGTTGCCCGAGAGCCCATAGTTGGTGCAGAGCGATGCCCAAGAGTGGCGGTCAGTGCGGTAGCAATCGTAGCGTCCATACACCTTGAAGTGTTTAGCTACGGGCACACCCAGTGTGGCATACCATGCGTCGGAGCGGTCGGGTGCAGAGGCATTGGTTGTTACACCGCCTACCGAACTCATATATTCGCCCCTCACGGTCCAGTTGCTTTCATACTTCAGTCCAGCTCCCCAACGCACACGTTTCACGCTTTTCAACTCGTTTTCAGCACCCGTGTATTTCTCGTTGGTATATTTACCATTCCACCCAAAACCACCTATGCAGAGGTTCTTAACGGGCGATAGCCACAAGCCGCCAATAAGGTCTTTGTGGTGGTCTTTGTCGGTGTGGTTAATGCCTTGACCATTAAATACGCCCACTTGGTAGTGTAGCCATTTATGCCCGTCGGCAGCAGGCAAAAGGTCGCCTTGCACTTGCACACCCACGTCTCTGCCCGAGCTTTTGTTAAATGCTCCCTCGCCGTTACGGTCGTTGATAGATGCCAGTTTCATGGTGGCTTGCGAGTAGCTGCCCATGCCTATGGCCAATGGGCTCATGGGGTTTTCAAAGCCAAACGAACGCTTAAATTGTCCCAATTTAATGCGCACGAAGTCAAACTTTTGCCATTCAATAAAGGCATCGAGCACGCGTGGTCCCTTGTTCTCGCCAGGAGAATTGTTCACCTCCATTTGCAGTTTGTAGTAGAAGTCACGATACACGTGTCCGTCGGCATAGAGGCGAACAAAGCGTAGGTCGAAGCCTCCATTTGTAGCTTGTCCCTCGCGGTCGGAGATGGAGTATTTGCCCATGATGTAGCCGCCAAACTTAATGCTGGGTTGCATGGCTTGCATCAGTTTTGAGTCGGTTTTAGCCTTTATCGTAAAGCCTTCAGTTTCGTAGTCAGGCGATAGGTTAGGGATGTTGTCGTTGGTGTTTTCAGCCTGTGCCAACGAGGGCGCAATGGCTAAAAGTGAGAGAAAAAGTGGTTTAAACATATAAAATGGTTAGGATATAAATTACTTAAGAAAATTTAAGAACACCGTGATGCATCCCGTGTTTATGAGGTCTACAAACATGGCTCCGATGATAGGTACAATCAAGAAGGGCTTCACCGTGTAGTGGTATTTGTAGCACACGGCGCTCATGTTGGCCATAGCATTAGGTGTGGCACCAAGTCCGAAACCACAGATGCCAGCCACCAGTACAGCAGCGTCGTAGTTTTGCCCCAATAGTCTAAATGCCACAAAGTAGGCAAACACTATCATTAGCACCACCTGTGTTAGCAATATCAAAATTAAGGGCAAAGCAAGGCTTTCAAGTTCCCACAGCTTGAGCGAAATCATGGCCATGCCAAGGAACACCGATAAGCAAATGTTGCCCACGCTCACAATGCGGTCTATCTCAAGCAGATGCGCCTTGTTAGTGTATTCGGCTATGGTGCGCACCACGGCAGCCAATATAAGAGCACCAAAGTAAGTAGGGAAGGTGATGCCCGTAAGCGATAGCATGTAGCTCACCAAAGTGCCGAGGCCCATAACGATGAGCAAGGCATATGTGGCGCGAGCATATTGCTGAAACTCTTGTTCGTTGTCGCTCACGTGTTGTTGGTGTCCAGTGGGCAACGATTCGTTGCTCTCAAAGCCTGCCATAGCAGGGTCAATGGTGTAGTCTTTAGGTTGTGTGCTGATAGATTTAAGTTTTTTGTTTATTAATCTTTCAGCCACGGGTCCGCCAATTACCGAGCCAGCTATCAAGCCAAAGGTGGCTGCCGACATTGATATGGTGAGCGCACCATTGAGTCCCATGCTCTCGAGCACACTGCTAAAGCCACCCGCCGTGCCGTGTCCGCCCGCCATCGATATAGAGCCCGTGGCCATGCCAACAAGTGGGTTGATGCCCATAAACATAGTAATGGCAAGCGGTATGACATTTTGCAGGCAGATGATAAACACCAGCAGTAGGAGCATCACCACAAGCGTGCGCCCACCTTGGCGCAACACCTTAGGGTTCGACTGAAAGCCCACCGATGTGAAGAAAGCAAGCATAAAGGCATCCTTAAGTGTGCTTGAGAAGGTTATTTCGATGCCACAGATTTTATAAATAGCCAATGTGAGCAACGAAAAGATGATGCCACCCGATACGGGCGACGGTATGCAAAACTTTTGCAGCCAATTAATTTTGTGTGTAAGAATCATGCCTACTACCAGTGCCAGGGCGCCAACTCCAGCACTTTGTATCATGTCGAGCGTAATTTCGTTAGTCATCGTTTTGTTGTGTGTAAGTGTGTGTTTTCAAAAATATTGATAGCAGGCAATTGGGCAAAGTTTTGCAGAGTTTATTGTCTGTTAGTTCATTAGGGGTGCTATTTTATTTTTCAGCATCAATGGGCGGAAGCACATAGTAAGGAGCATAGGTGCGTCCTTTCTTAACGATGCGTCCTGCATCGGTTAGCAGTTTGAGCATGCGCAGTGCTTGCATGCGGTTGGTGTGCGTAATGCGCTGAAAGGCAGCACGGTCGAGCAACCCGTCGGGGGTAGTTTCGAAAAAAGCTACAATGTACTCCATAGCCACGTCTGCTGTCAGAGTAGGGCGTTTTACCCCAGTCTCCGTAGAGCGCGTAAAGGTGGCATTGTTTAGCTTGTCGGTTAGTTTCTTTTTGGGCCTAAACTTAATGCCTTTCAGCCTGAGGTGACGCGCCACTTGCTTGTCGGTGAGCGATGTAATGGGGTAACTGCAGGTTAGGGTAGGGGCAAAGGTTCCCAACTCGGGCACTTCAACGCTGTCGCCCCTTACCAATTGTTCGCCTATAACGTCGGCAAGTGCACTCACCACAGCCATGATGTCGGCTCGGTTGGCGGTGCATCGTGTTTCGATAGCCTTGCAGAGTTGTGCCACGCTCATGTGCGAAGCATCGGTTATTTGAGGATAGTAGCCTTGAGCTTCCTCAGATGATGCATGTGGAATTTCTTGAAGTTTAAATTTGATATTTGCCATAAGTGCTGTTAAGGTAAAAAGTTTATATAGGTAGTTATGGGGCAAATGTAGTAATCCTTAGTAGCTAAATAGCTATGATTGCAACAAAGCAGATAAAGATGCTTAAATGCGTTGATTTTCAACGTTATAAAGCCTTTGTTCTGTATCAACTTGCGTAAGGTGTTGGCGTATCACGCCCGTGATACGCTCGTATCACGCCCACGATACGC
>DJEH01000034.1:4455-4689 GCA_002431845.1 Prevotellaceae bacterium UBA5903
ATCACGGCCGTGATACGCCAACAAAATTAGCATTTTAAAACGGAATATCATATAAGCATACACGATAAAAAGCGAGAGATGGAAAAATAATCTTTTCTTATATAGATAGATGCAATGTCCTAACTAATAGGAAGAAGCTTTTGCGATGTACATTTGTAAGTAGGTATTTAAAATTAATTTATATAATGTATGCCATACATTATTGATGTGCCTTAGCACATTGTTTCTGCCATA
>DJEH01000034.1:4816-9389 GCA_002431845.1 Prevotellaceae bacterium UBA5903
ATTTTGAACACCTACTTAAAAGCTAAATTCTAAGGTAGAAGCACCACGTTGCTTCGTACAAAAGCTTATGTGCAGAAAAGGTGGTATAGTTCGTTTTAGTCCATATTTGCTTACTCTACATAGCTAAATTATCCCACATTTTTTAGTGCGTTTTAAATTTTATGCTTAATATTGCATATATTTTACAATCAAGGCGATAACCCTCTGATAGTTTCACCTTAAATTCATTCATAATCCATCATAACCCAAATAAAGCGAAAACACAGATGGCAAAGAGTAAAAAAGATTTTACATTCCTCGTCATTGCGCTCTTTTGCAGTTCTTTGGCCCATGCCCAAAAGCATGTAACGCAAGAACAGAAGGATTCTATTGGCAATAGGAATGACATTATTAAAATGACAGACCGCCATGCTACTAAGGGAGGAGTAAACAATGCTCTCGACGTATTGAGCGGACAAGCTGTTGGTGTAAACGTAACTTCAAATGGCCTAGACCGCATGGCTATGCTCAATAGTGTGCGCGTGCGTGGCACAACCTCTATCATTGGTGGCAACGACCCATTGGTGTTGATAGATGGTGTGACCTCTGACGTACTGACACTTTCGACCATCTATCCTGCCGACATCGAAAGCTTTAACATACTAAAAAATGCTGCCGAGACAGCCATGTATGGCTCGCGCGGAGCATCGGGTGTGATAGAGGTGAAAACAAAGAAGGGTACGGGGCGCGGCTTTCAAATATCGTACGAAGGCAACGTGGGCTTTGAGCGTATGTATAAGCATCTCAACATGCTCAACGCTACCGAATATGTGGACACGGCCAAAGCTTTGGGCATTTTTTGCAATAACGGAGGCTACGACACCGACTTTTATAAGGTGATAACACGCACCGGAACGGTAAACAACCATTACTTGGCGTTTAGCGGTGGCACTCCGCAGTCGAACTATCGTGCTTCGTTTGGCTTGATGGACCACAACACTATTATTAATAAGAAGGATTATAACGTGTTTGTGGCTAAAATCGACGTGACCCAAAAGGCATTTGGCGATAAGCTAACGGGCGACTTTGGCGTGTTTGGCTCGGCATTTAAAAACCACGACATCTTTGACACGCAAATGCTGTTTTACTCTGCTGCTTGCCAAAACCCCACTTTGCCGGTAGGCACCGACGCAAACGGTAATTGGGTAAAAAA
The DNA here is from genome assembly GCA_002431845.1 of Prevotellaceae bacterium UBA5903. Classification (GTDB taxonomy): domain Bacteria; phylum Bacteroidota; class Bacteroidia; order Bacteroidales; family Bacteroidaceae; genus Alloprevotella. The sequence goes on from DJEH01000034.1 coordinate 6,009, forward strand.
CGAGGTTGCCACGAAAATAAATCCTCCCAAAGTGTTGCTCGACGAGAAGAACGACTCGAAAGACCTAAATTTTGACGCACACATCAAACTAAGCTACGACTTCAACCCCCATTGGCGCATAGCGGCATTTGGCTCTTACCTCTATGGCTCTACTGAGAATGCTCAGTTTTGCCCTACATGGGTGTGGGCACAGGGCAACGTGTATCGTGGCGAATTTAAAAAACAAGAGTGGCTGGGCAATATAGCCCTAAGTTATAACAAACAGATGGGGGCACACCAAATTGCAGCCAATGTAAGCAGCGAATACCGAAAGTTGCAAAAAACGGCTTTTTGGGTGTATGCCAAAGGCATTCCCACAAACGATTTTGGCTACGACAATTTGGGTGCCACCGCAGCTCGACCTTACGGTGGCACTGAGAGTACATACGAAGACCAATCGCTGGCATCGGTGATGGGGAGCATAACTTATACGCTACTTGACCGCTACACCCTGGCTCTTAATACGCGTGCTGATGGCTCGTCGATGGTTGGCAACAACAACACTTGGGGCTTCTTCCCCTCGGTATCGTTTACGTGGGACTTAAAGAAAGAACGTTGGTTTGCAACCCTCAAGCCGCTGTCGATGCTTAAGTTTCGCACAGGTTTAGGGCAGGCGGGCAACTTGGGAGGCATATCGGCCTATACCACCATGAACACCGTAAGGCAAACGGGCATTGTGCCTATTAACAACTCGCCAACAGTGACGCTCGGCATGGTGAGAAATAATAATCCCGACTTGAAATGGGAAACTAAAACTACATTCAACATTGGGGCAGACATTGGCTTATTTGCCAACCGTTTGATGCTCACGGCAGAGTATTACTACTCAAAAACCTCCGACATGCTCTACGCCTACGAGGTGCCTGTGCCACCTTTTGCCTACAACACGTTGTTGGCCAACATTGGGTCGATGATGAACAGAGGTTTTGAACTGGGCCTGTCGGTTCAACCCATAAACCGAAAGAGCATGGAGCTGAATGTCAACATGAACTTGGCATTTCAGAGCAACAAACTCATCTCGCTTAGTGGCAACTACAAGGGCATGAATATGTCGGCTGCCAACATTACTGCCATAGGCATATTGGATGGTGCGGGCCAGAATGGTGGCGACAATAATGTGGTATACCAAATTGTGGGTCAGCCGCTCGGCGTGTTCTACCTGCCTCATTGCAAGGGACTCGTAAAGAACGCCGATGGTAGCTACTCTTACGACATTGAGGATCTTGACCACGATGGAAAGGTGGAACTAAGCGATGGTGGCGACCGTTATATTGCAGGTCAAGCCACGCCTAAGGTCACGCTGGGTGCGAACATTAGCTTTCGATACAAAAACTTTTACGTAGCCCTACAAATGAATGGCGCATTTGGTCATAAAATATTCAATGGTACGGGATTGGCGTATACAAGCATGGCTTGCTTCCCCGACTATAATGTGCTGAAAGAGGCTCCACAAAAAAATATCATGGACCAAAGGGTATCTGACTATTGGCTCGAAAAGGGCAATTATCTTAACTTTGAACACTTAACAATAGGCTACGATGTGCCGCTTAAGAGCAGCGTAGTTCGCTCGTTGCGCCTATCGTGCAATGTGAGCAACCTGGGCACAATTACCGCTTACAAAGGGCTAACACCTATGATTAATAGCTACGTTGTGAATAGCACAATGGGTATTGACGATAAACGTAACTACCCACTTTATCGCACATATTCGGTGGGACTGAGTGTACAATTTTAAAACTGTATGACCATGAAAAAAACTTTTAGCTACATCTTTTTAGCAGCTGGGTTAATGCTATGTTTTTGCAGTTGCTTAGACGAACATCCTAAAGACCAACTCGACCAAGAGGCCATTTATAACAACGCCGACAATATATATAAGAATGCTGTGGCTTCGCTCTACAACTACGTGGGGAGCAACCAAGAGTCGGAGGGACTACAAGGTACTTGCCGTGGCATTTACGACTATAACACTCTTACAACCGATGAGGCTATGATACCTATTAGGGGAGGCGATTGGTACGATGGCGGGCTATGGGAAAACCTATATAGGCACGAATGGAGTGATGACGACATTTACCTCTACAATGTGTGGAAGTATCTGTATAAGGTGATAGTATTGTCTAATCAGTCGCTCTCTGTCATTGATAGTCATAAGCATTTGCTTACTGCAGAGCAGATAAAAAGCTATTCGGCAGAGGTAAGGGCGGTGCGCGCCTTGTTCTACTACTATGCTATGGATATGTTTGGGCGCATCCCGCTTGTAACCTCATACGATGTGAAGCTGAACCAAGTGGTGCAAAGCGAAAGAAGCCAGGTGTATTGGTTTATTGTTAATGAATTGCAACAGGTGGCACCATTGCTTGCCGATGAACACGCCAACCTTAAGGGCAACTATTATGGCAGAGTAACGCGCCCAGTGGCCAACTTCTTACTTGCTAAGTTGGCACTGAATGCCGAGGTGTATACCGACGACAATTGGACGGATGGCACGAAACCTGATGGAAAGAACATTTATTTCTTCATAAACGGCGAAAAGAAAAATGCGTGGGAAACTTGCATTTGGTATTGCAACCAATTGACGCAAGAGGGCTATGAGTTGGAAAGCAACTATGCATCAAACTTTGCCGTACACAACGAAACTTCAAAGGAGAACATCTTTACTATACCTTTAGATAAAAGTTTGTATCTTGCTGAATATCATTACCTATTCCGTTCGCGTCACTACAAACATGGTGGTGCCTACGGTGGCTCTTCTGAGAATGGCACGTGTGCCACCATATCTACCGTAAAGGCGTATGGATATGGCACAGACCATGTGGACAACAGATTTAAAATAAACTTTTATGCCGACACAGTAATTGTTGATGGCCATAAGATAATGTTGGACAATGGAGAACCATTGGTATATATGCCGTTAGAGGTTAAACTTAATCTTAGCAACAGTAAGTATAAGCAAACGGCTGGTGCTCGTGTGGGCAAATATGAGGTGGATAGAACCGCTTATGCCGACGGCAAACAGGTAGACAACGACATTGTGCTCTTTAGATATGCCGATGCATTGCTGATGGAGGCCGAGGCTAAAGTGCGCAATGGTGCCGATGGTTCGGCGGAGCTGAATGCTATAAGGAAGAGGGTAGGAATGCCCGTAGTCGAAGCTAATTTAGACAATATCCTTAGGGAGCGCCTGCTGGAATTGGTGTGGGAAGGCTGGAGAAGACAAGACCTCATACGCTTTGGCAAGTACACCAAGGCGTACGACCAACGCACCCCTACCGCAAACGAAGAAACGGGCTTTACTACGGTATTTCCTATTCCGCAGAGATGCTTGGATTTGAATAAGAA
>DJEH01000034.1:9525-11505 GCA_002431845.1 Prevotellaceae bacterium UBA5903
TCTTTAAACGCCTTTTTATATGACAACTACTTTAATAATTCTGTTTGTTACAGTAGCCCTATTTATATGGGGGCGCATACGTGCCGACATTGTGGCATTGGCTGCATTGGCCTCTTTGCTACTATGTGGTATTCTCACTCCATCTGAGGCTCTGGCAGGCTTTTCGTCGCCCATTGTTGTGATGATGATAGGCTTGTTTGTGGTGGGTGGAGCCATTATGCAAACGGGGCTTGCCAAACTTACAGGCAACAAACTCATGGCGCTGTCGCGTGGCAACGAAACCCTCGCCTTTGTGCTTGTGATGCTTGTAACCTCGTTTATCGGCGCTTTTGTTAGCAACACGGGCACGGTGGCACTGATGATGCCCATCATTATGAGCATGGCTTCGGCCTCGGGCATACAATCAAGTAGGTTGCTCATGCCGTTGGCATTTGCAGGCAGTTTGGGGGGCATGCTCACACTTATCGGCACACCGCCCAACTTAGTGATAGACGAGGCTCTGACGGAGGCTGGCTACCAACCTTTAAGTTTTTTTACTTTCTTTCCGGTGGGACTCATTGTTATAGCAATTGGCATTATAGTGCTCATGCCTTTGAGCCGCTTATTCTTGACGAAGGCATCAAGCAATAAAAAAAGAAGTAAGAAAAAGTCGCTCGACGACCTTGTTTCTGAATACAATCTTCTGGACAATCTGCATCGATACATCGTCCCTTCCAAGGCGCAAATACCTATTTCAAACCAAAAAGGCGAGCAGCAGACCATTGTAGGAACAACACTTAAGGACCTTGATATTCAAAAGCGTTATGGTGTGAGCATCCTTGAAATACGCAATGAAAGAAAATCGCCATTAGGCATAGTAAAGGATGTGAACCAAACAATGGCTATAAGCAATAGCGTAGTGTGCGAGGGCGACACCCTTTACCTAATGGGCGATGAGGCAAAGATAGAACGCTTTGCTCATGACTACAGATTGCAAAAAATGCAGGATGTAAAAATCGACTTTTACGACCTTGGACTCACTGAAATTGTTGTAATGCCCACCTCAAGTTTTGTGGGCTTACGCATTGGACAAGCCAATCTGCGAAAGCGCTTGGGCATTAACGTGTTGGGCATTAAGCGGGGGCGCGAACACGACAAACCAAACAATCATCCTTCAATTTTGCCCATAGAAGAGAATGCCACGACAAGCAAATATCTCACTGAAAATATTGTGAATGCCAAACTGCATGTGGGCGACGTATTATTGGTTCAAGGTGAGTGGACAAACCTTTCGCACTTGTCAGACGATACGGAGAATTGGGTGGTATTAGGCCATCCCGACAAGGCTGCCGACAAGGTACTGCTTGACTATAAAGCACCAGTTGCCGCCCTTATCATGCTGTTGATGGTGGGTATGATGGTGTTCGATTTTATCCCTGTAGCTCCTGTTACGGCTGTCATTGTAGCGGGCTTGCTCACCGTGTTTTGCGGATGTTTTCGCAATGTTGAGGCAGCATATAAAACCATCAATTGGGAGAGTATAGTGCTAATAGCAGCCATGTTGCCCATGTCTACAGCCCTTGAGAAGACGGGTGCATCCGCGCTTGTATCGCAAGCCTTAGTGAGCAGTTTAGGCTCGGTAGGCCCCACGGCACTCTTAGCAGGCATATACTTTACTACATCGTTGCTAACCATGTTTATCAGCAACACAGCCACAGCGGTACTCATGTCGCCCATAGCCTTGGTTGCAGCCCAACAAGTGGATGTAAGTCCTTATGCATTTCTGTTTGCCGTAACCTTAGGTGCAAGTATGTGTTTTGCCTCACCATTTTCAACTCCCCCCAATGCATTAGTAATGAAAACGGGAGGTTACACTTTTATGGACTACGTAAAAGTGGGTCTTCCCTTGCAAATCATCATTGGCATCGTTATGACCTTTGTGCTGCCATTGTTATTTCCGTATTGAGATGAAACTAAAAATAAACACACAAGAGGCACATG
>DJEH01000034.1:11560-27958 GCA_002431845.1 Prevotellaceae bacterium UBA5903
CATGTGCCTCTTGTGTGTTTATTAAGTTGTTATTGTTTTGCTCTGTTTTTATTTTTTGATATTAGGCTTTTGCAAACCATATCCCTTGCGTTTGTCCTCAATCATAAGCAACAATGAGATGAGGATGGCTACAATGCCGAAACATGCAAAGATGGTCATGGTTTCGGTGTAATCAATGGTGCCATCGGCGCCAGTGTTGGCCTGGTTTACCTTGCCAATCCATACGGGTACAAGGGCAAGACCAATGTTTTGAATGTAGAAGATGAGGGCATAAGCTGTGCCAAGCAACTTCATTGGGATGATTTTAGGAACGGATGGCCACATGGCTGAAGGCACAAGACCAAAGGCAATACCCAGTACAATCATAATGGCAATGGCTAAAATCCATGAATTGAAAGGAAGGGCAAATATTACATGTACAAAGGTGAGCAATGCACTACCAATAAGCATGAGGGTGGCACCCTTACCATACTTGTCGTAGATATTACCAAAGAGTGGGGTGAGGAATATAGTGCCGAAAGGTAGCATGGCAGGAATAAGGCCAGCTACGTTGGCATCGACGCCATATTTCATAACCATAAGTTTGGTGGCAAACTTTAAGAAGGGAAATACACCTGCATAGAACATAAGGCAAAGCACTGCTACATACCAGAAACCAAGGTTGCAGAAGAGTGTGCCAAGGTCTGAAAACTTAAAGCCTTCTTCGGGTTCTGAAGCAACTGAGGCTGCTGAGGCATCTTCTTTTTTATCCATAGCGCAATATACGATGAATGCTATCATACCTGCGCAGAGAAGTGCTGCACCCAAGCCTACTGATGCGTGAACACCACCATACATGCGGGCAAAAGGCAACGATAGTGCTAACGCGCCTGCTGTGCCGATACGTGCCAATGCTACTTGTAAGCCCATGGCTAATGCCAATTCATGGCCTGTAAACCACTTAACGATGACCTTGCTCACAGTGATACCAGCAATCTCGCAACCTACACCATAGATAGCGAAGCCAAGAGCTGCCAAGATAACCTGTTCTTGATATGTGCCAAGACCAAAGGGGAGGGTAATAGTGCCTGCAAAGTCGTGGCCTACAGCCCACCATTTGATTACTGCACCACCAAACATAAGCACTGTTGACATTACGCCAGTGAAGCGGATGCCAAACTTATCGAGGATGATACCACCAAAGAACAAGAGGAGTAAGAATACATTGAAGTAGCCATAGGCTCCTGAAAAGAAACCATATTCGTCTGACGTCCAACCAAGTCCGAGACCTCCTTCTGCCCCCTTAGCTGCTGTAAGCAGTGGCTCAAGGGGCGACATAACGTCTGTAAAGAAATAGCCAAACATCATTGTTACACTAACAATGACCAAGGCTGTCCAGCGAGCTGCACGCGAGTCGCTGAGCTTTTGTTGAATTTGTTCTACCATATATTATTTGTATTGTTAATTATTAGCTGATTTGTGGTAAGTAGGTGTTCAAAATTCATAATCAATTAATGCAAGGCATAATTATATAAATTAATTTTGAATACCTACTTATTATGTTGTTTACTTCTTCAAATACTTGTCTAACCAACGGAAGAAGGTGCGTTGCCATAATATGCCGTTTTGTGGCTTCAGTACCCAGTGGTTCTCGTCGGGGAAAAGCAATAATTGGGCATCAATGCCGCGCATACGTGCTGCACTGAATGCAGACTCTGCTTGTGTATATTCAATGCGGAAGTCGCGCTGGCCATGGATGCAAAGGATGGGGGTGTCCCATTTATCAACGTAGAGGTGGGGCGACGTGGTAAATACTTTTTGCATCTCTCCGTTGCTTGCTTTTTGCCAAGGAGCCGAACCCATATCCCAATTGGGGAACCACATTTCTTCGGTTTCAACGTATTGTTGTTGTGTGTTGAAAATGCCATCGTGGGCAATGAAGGCTTTGAAGCGTTTGTTGTGGTTGCCTGCTAACCAATAGATGCTATAACCGCCAAAACTTGCACCTACTGCGCCAAGACGGTTGCTATCAACGTATGGCTCACGACAAATATCGTCGATGGCACTCAGATAGTCTTGCATGCAGAGACCCGAATAGTCGCCCGAAATCTCTTCAAGCCATTCCATGCCAAAACCTGGAAGTCCGCGGCGGTTGGGAGCAATGACGATATAGCCATTGGCTGCCATAATTTGCATATTCCATCTGAAACTCCAAAATTGGCTGACGGGCGATTGTGGACCGCCTTCGCAGAAGAGAAGTACAGGATATTTTTTGTTGGCGTCGAACTTAGGAGGGTAAATTACCCAGCAGAGTTCTTGCTTGTTGTCTACGGTTTTTACCCAACGTTCTTCAACCTTTCCCATCGATAGGTTGTCGTAGAAGTATTGGTTTTCGTTGGTTATTTGGCTTACAGCAGTGTGTTTGCCAAGATTGATTGCAAACACTTCGTCGGCAGCACTCATGCTTTGGCGCTTGCAGTAGAGTGTTTTGGCATCGGGCGAAAGGCAGAGCAGGCTATAGTCGGCCACGTCGTCGGTAAGAGCCTTGTGTTGGCCTTTTAGATTGGTGCTATATACTTGTGTCTTGCCGTGCCATACGCCAGTGAAGTAGAGCGTGTTGTTGTCGTGTCCCCAGCAAAATTCGTTTATACCGCTTTCAAAATGTTCTGTAACATATGTCTTTTTACCTGTTTTGAGGTTGAGTACACACAAACGCGAACGATCGCTTTCGTAACCATCGCGCTCCATGCTGCTCCAGGCAATGTATTGGCCGTTGGGCGAGAACTGAGGATTTTGGTCGTACCCCATATTGCAGTCTTGTTGGGGGTGATTAACTGCTTGGTCTTTTAGCGAACGGTCGGCTTGTACATCGGGTGCTTGATAGTTAGCGGGCTTGCATAGGTTGGTGGTTTTGCCAGATGCAAGGTCGAATAGGAATATATCGCTATCGGTGCTGATGGCATAGGCTTTTCCTACCTTTTTACGACATGTATAAGCCAACTGCTTAGAGTTGGGGCTCCAAGCCAATTGCTCAATACCGCCAAAAGGCATCATTGGACATTCGTATGGTTCGCCTTCAAGTACGTCTTTAGCGTTTGTAACCTCATTGCCATCAAAGTCTGCAATAAAAGGGTGGGGTGCAGAGGTTACGTAAGTATCCCAATGTTTGTACATAAGGTCGTTGATAACCATGCCCGAAGCTTTGGGTAGGTCGGCATCGTTTTTTTGTATGCTATGGTTTTGGTCCACCTCCATGATGAGCACAACTTTCTTCTCGTCGGGAGAGAATAGAAAATCGGCTACATCGCTTTGAGTATGGCTCACTTGATGGCGATTGGTGCCATCAGTATTCATCACCCAAAGTTGGTTTGAACCGCTTTCAGAAGATAAGTAAGCAATTTGTTTGCCACCATTAATAAACGTGCCACCTGCCTCGCTCTTAACACTTGTGGTGAGCTGATGCGCCTTTTTTGTTGCAAGGTCGAGTGTGTAGAGCACGGTGTGGCTCTTGTTTTGTTTAACGCTATAATATGTTACGCCATATACGGCTTGTCGGCCATCGGGCGAAAGCTGAAAACCACCGACGCGTCCCATAGCCCACAACACTTCGGGGGTCATAAGGTGGTTGGTTATAGTGGGCTGTTGTTTTCCGATAAAGCTATCATCGGCATTTGAGAGTGCATGCATAGGTGTGGCTGTTGTGGCCAGAAGCATGGCTGATGCTGTTAGCATTGTTTTGATACCCATGAATGATATTTATATTATTGTTTATAGAGATAGCAATTCTAAATAGAATAGTTGGCCCTATCCACTTATAAAAAACCTCACCTCTCACCGCTTCCCTCATCAAAGAGAAAGAAGCGAGAGGGTGAGGCTTTATGTTTATTAAGTTCGGCGTTTTAATGGAAATGTGTTATTGACGCTTTCCCATTTGTTGCTGACGTTTCATTATTTCCTCTTGCTGTTTTTGTAGCGCTTCAAGTCGTGCGGCCAATCCACTTGGTTTTTTGTTAGGATTGTTTTTGTTGGCTTGGTAGTTAGCTTCAAGCTTAGCAAGTAGCTTCTTGTCATCAGTAGTCTTGCGCAGATACCACATAGTAAGAGCACTAAATAGCAACGAAATGAAGTAGTAGTAGTTAAGACCTGCTGAATACTTGTTGAACATGAAGAAGAAGAACAAAGGCATGAGCATCATCATCCATTGCATCATCTTCATTTGTTGTGCTTGTTCGCCCGACATGGTGTCGCGCTGCTGGCGCATCATCATGAAACTATAGAGTAAGTTGGTGGCACAGAACAATAGGCAGAAGAGGCTTAGGTGGTTGCCAAGTCCCCAAATGTCGTAGTTCCACGAAATCAAACTATCGTATGTAGAGAGGTCGTCTGCCCACAAGAAACTCTGTTGGCGAAGTTCAATGGCATTTGGAACAAAGTTGAACATAGCCACCCAAATAGGCATTTGGATAAGCATAGGCAAACATCCACCCATAGGGCTAACACCATATTGAGAGTAGAGCGACATCATTTCTTGCTGGCGCTTCATGGCGTCCTCTTGCTTGGGATATTTAGCGTTGATTTCATCAACCTTTGGCTTGAGAACGCGCATCTTTGCACTGCTCAAAAAACTCTTACGTGTAGGTACATACACAATAACACGTAGCAAAAGGGTGATGAGCAACAATACAATGCCCATAGGCAAACCAAGGCGAGTAAGGAAGTCGAACACATAGAGTGTGAAGAAACGATTAATCCACTTCACGATAGGCCAACCTAAGTATACAAGTCCTTGAAGGTCGTTGTCGAATGTAGATATCTTGTACTTGTCCATAGATTGGAGCAAACGATAGTTATTTGGGCCAAAGTAGAACTGGAAGTCTGTGGCTTTAGCGCCAGTAGCATCGAATGCATTGGTCATGTTGGCAGAGTAGTTTTTGAGATAGCCCGATTTTTCATCGAGTTGTTCACTCTTTACATCAACATTTTTCATTGGGTTGGCAGCCATAAGTACCGAACTAAAGTACTGGTTCTTAAAGGCTATCCAATCTACGTCTGCAGTAACGCTTTCCTCTTTAGTCTCGTTCTCAGATAGTTTTTGAGTATCGTCATCGTGGCGCTTATAGGTAAGCGTTGAGTACATATTTTCAAAGTAGAACCCCTTTTCGTGTTGTGCCACTTTATCGTGCCAAGCCATTTGTATAGACTTGGTTGATGAGGGCAAGTGCTTTTGCATGCCTTTGGCACGTACCGACATGTTTACAAGATAGTTGTCGGGAAGGAGTTTGTAGTTAATCTCAATGCTTGCACCATCTTTAGCCAAGAGTTGCATGGTCACGGTGCTATCAGTTTGGTTGACAGGAGTGAAATAATAGTTTGAGAAAGCCATTGTTCCCTCTTTGGTGTCGAGCATAAAGTCAAGCCCAGCGTCTTTGGCTGTGTAGAGCAACAAAGGTGCATTACGCTTTGCTTCAAAGTCTTTGTAGCTTTTGAACTCGTTGAGCAGAACCTTACTGATGGCGCCACCTTTAGTAGCAATTGCAATTTTAACCTTATTGTTTTGCAACGCTACTTCGGTATTTTGTCCTTTTTGTGCATTGTAAAAGATGTCGGTGGTGTCGGTTGCAGTGTTGGCAATAGCTTGTTGGGCTGTTTGTTTGTTGCCGCTTGATGGAACTGAAGCAGTTTGCTCGGTTTGAACTTGCTGTAAGTTGCGTTCTTGGTTGGTGTTATACCAACTAAAGCCAATAAGTACGGCAGCAATGAGTACTAAACCGATAATCGTGTTTTTATCCATGATGTGGTTTTAAATACACACAACACCTTTCCTTGCAATGATAGAAAGAAAGGTGTGCGTGATAATTTGTTATCTATTGTTATGTATAAGTTACTTTTGTAATGCCTCTTTAAAAGAGCCAAGTTTATTACTTTTTGTTTTCAATAGCTGCTTTTACAAAATTCAAGAACAATGGGTGTGGTTTAAGCACTGTGCTTGAGTATTCGGGGTGGAACTGGGTGCCAACGTACCATTTGAGAGTTGGAACTTCTACAATTTCAACCAAGTCAGTGTCAGGGTTCGTACCTACGCACTCCATACCTGCTTGTTCATACTCATTGCGGTAGTCATTGTTAAATTCATAACGATGACGATGGCGTTCGCGTATAACCTCTTTGCCATAAATTTCGCGTACGCGGCTACCATTGCGTAGTGAGCATTCGTAACCACCTAAACGCATTGTACCGCCCATGTTGGTAATGTTCTTCTGGTCTTCCATGAGGTCAATAACATTGTGCGCTGTTTTAGGATCCATCTCTACAGAGTTTGCATCCTCATAGCCCAATACGTTGCGTCCGTATTCAATAACCATCATTTGCATACCTAAGCAGATGCCGAATGTAGGCACATCGTGTTCGCGGCAATATTGTGCTGCAATGATTTTGCCTTCAATGCCACGTTGTCCAAAGCCTGGACAAATCACATAGCCATCCATACCCGCAAGCATTTCGGCTACGTTGTCCTTGTTAATCTTTTCGCTATTGATAAAATGACATTTCACCTTGCGATCGTTGTATGTACCAGCTTGCGAAAGTGCTTCAAGAATACTCTTGTATGCGTCTTGAAGGTCATATTTACCTACAAGGCCGATGTTGATAATTTCAGTGGCTTTATGACGACGATCAAGGAACGAGCGCCAAGGACCTAAGCCTGGAGTATCGCCTACAGGCATATCAAGCTTGCGCAGGATGGTAGCATCAAGGTCTTGCTCTTGCATGCGTAGGGGCACTTCGTAAATAGTAGGTTGGTCAAGGCTTTGCACTACGGCTTCGGGCGAAACGTTACAGAATGCTGCAATTTTGCGTCGGAGTCCTACACCCAATTCATGCTCTGCACGTAGCACAAGAATGTCGGGCTGGATGCCCAAACTTTGCAATTCCTTTACAGAGTGCTGAGTAGGCTTTGTTTTAAGCTCGCCTGCAGCAGCCAAGTAGGGTACGTAAGTGAGGTGTACGCAAACAGCGTTCTTACCGAGGTCCCATTTCAATTGTCGGATAGCTTCAAGGAAAGGTTGGCCTTCTATATCACCAACTGTACCGCCAATCTCTGTGATTACAAAGTCGTACTTCTTGGTTTTGCCAAGGTAAAGCATGTCGCGCTTAATCTCGTCGGTGATGTGTGGAATAACCTGTATAGTCTTGCCCAAATAGTCGCCACGGCGTTCTTTATCAATAACGCTTTGATAAATTCTGCCTGTAGTAAAATTGTTGTAGCGTGTAGTTTTAATACCTGTAAAACGCTCATAGTGTCCGAGGTCTAAGTCGGTTTCTTGACCATCGTCTGTAACATAGCACTCGCCATGTTCGTAGGGGTTGAGCGTACCTGGGTCGATGTTAATGTATGGGTCAAACTTTTGAATTGTGATGTTGAACCCACGGGCTTGCAGCAGTTTACCAATTGAAGCTGCTATAATGCCTTTGCCCAATGAGGAAGCTACGCCTCCTGTAACGAAAATGTACTTAGTCTCTGACACTTTATTATATGTTTTATAATGTTCGTAGATGTGTTCTTATTTACGAATAGTGAAGGCTTGAAAGCCTTTTTTATGTTTCACTGTGCAAAGTTAGTGAAAAATCTACTACCTTTGCATCAAATAGAAGAAAATATGAATGCAGATATAATCTTTCAATATTTCCCTAATCTAACTGATAAACAGCGTGAACAATTTGCGATGTTAGATGATTTGTATCATGATTGGAATGCTAAAATTAATGTAATATCTCGCAAGGATATAGACAACTTGTACCCTCATCATGTATTGCACTCTTTGGGTATTGCCAAGGTGGTAAACTTTAGAGATGGTAGCAAAATTATGGATATAGGAACAGGCGGTGGTTTTCCTGGCATACCATTGGCGATATTATATCCTAACTGCAACTTTAAATTGGTTGATAGCATTGGTAAAAAAATAAAGGTGGCATCAGCTGTTGCACAAGCAATAGGCTTAACCAACGTTGTGGCAGAGCATCGCAATGTGATGGAAGAGAAGGGAAAGTATGACTTTGTTGTGAGCAGAGCTGTAATGAATGCTCAAGATTTAGTAAAGTTGGTAAGAAAAAATATAAGCCACGAGCAGCATAACGCTCTGCCTAATGGACTTATTTGTTTAAAGGGTGGAGACGTTGAGAATGAATTGAAACCTTTTGCTCATTGTTCTGAAGTGTGGAACTTAAGTCAGTATTTTAGCGACGAGTTCTTTGAAACAAAGATGGTTACTTACATTCAATTATAAGTAGGTATTAAAAATATTATTTATAGAATCACCCATAAAATAGAGGAGAGTAAAAGTATGCAAATAACTCGTTTTATAGTGAACATGATAGAAGAGAATTGCTATCTGTTGTGGGACGAAAATAATAACGAAGCAGCATTGATTGATTGCGGTGCATTTCATCTTGAAGAGAAAAAGGCTATTAGCAATTTCATCAAGCAACATAACCTTCATCTCACTCATTTGTTTAATACACACGGACATTTCGACCATGTGTTTGGGGCTATGTATATTGCCGATACTTATGGGGTGAACATTGAGATATGTCAAGATGAACAAGCTACTTACGAACAAGCAAGTGAGCAGATGAACAAGTTTCTGCATCTTGATTATCCCATAGTGCTTCCTAAGGTAGGCCATTATTTTAAGGATGGCGATGAGCTACATGTAGGAGGTATTACACTTAAAGTAATTGAAACTCCAGGACATACACCTGGTGGCGTATGCTTTTATTGTGAGCAAGAGCATGTATTGTTTAGTGGCGATAGTTTGTTTAAACATGAAATAGGCCGTTGCGACTTGCCTGGGGGTAACGAAGATGCTCTCATACATGCATTGAAAACTCGTATACTTACGCTGCCAGAGGATGTAAAGGTTCTACCTGGACATGGCGATTTTACAACAATAGCAGAGGAAAAACGTTTAAATTATTATTTGCGATAGAATTTATAAAACATAAAAAACATGAGGTGAAGTTTACTATTATTAGTAACTTCACCTCATGTTTTTTCGTTTCGGGAAACGTTAATGTTTTATCCATTCATTGATGCAATAAACTCTTGGTTGTTGCGTGTACCTTCAATGCGTTTCTTAACATCGTTCATAGCTTCAAGTGGGTTCATATCGGCAATATAGTTGCGCAAAATCCACATACGCTTGCGTGTAAGTTCGTCTTGCAGCAAATCATCGCGGCGTGTAGATGAGGCTACGATATTTACGGCAGGGAATATGCGTTTGTTTGCAAGTGAACGGTCGAGCTGCAATTCCATATTACCAGTGCCCTTAAACTCTTCAAAGATAACTTCGTCCATCTTAGAGCCTGTGTCGATAAGAGCTGTGGCAATAATGGTTAGCGAACCACCACCTTCGATGTTACGTGCTGCACCGAAAAAGCGTTTGGGCTTTTGCAATGCATTGGCATCAACACCACCCGATAGTATTTTGCCCGATGTAGGTGCCACTGTGTTGTATGCACGTGCAAGACGTGTGATAGAGTCGAGGAAGATAACAACATCGTGTCCACATTCAACCATGCGTTTAGCTTTGTCAAGTACAATTCCTGCAATCTTTACATGGCGTGCTGCGGGTTCGTCAAAGGTTGATGCAATGACTTCTGCCTTAACAGTTCGCATCATGTCTGTTACCTCTTCTGGGCGCTCATCAATAAGCAACATCATTAAGTAAGTGTCTGGGTGATTGCGTGCAATAGCATTGGCAATATCCTTCATGAGCATGGTCTTACCCGTTTTGGGTTGTGCCACAATCAAGGCGCGTTGGCCCTTGCCAATGGGTGTAAACAAGTCTACAATGCGACATGATGTGCTATCATTGCCATTGCCTGAGCAAAGGTTGAATTTCTCTTCGGGGAATAAAGGGATGAGGTGCTCAAACGAGATGCGGTCGCGTACTTCGTCGGGAGTAAGGCTATTGATTTTGGCTATATCAATGAGAGCAAAAAACTTTTCGCCTTCGCGTGGCACTTTTACCTTTCCCTCTACTACGTCACCTGGCTTCAGACCGAATTGTCTGATTTGTGCAGGCGAAACGTAAATATCGTCTGGCGATGCCAAGTAGTTGTAGTCAGACGAACGCAAGAAGCCAAAGCCTTCTGGTACAATTTCTAACACACCACGTCCGTCCAATAGATGGTCTGGGGTGGTTAGTTGCTTAGTGTCGTTGTTGTTTCGTCTTTCGTAAGAGAAGTCTTTAGCCTCCCTTTCGCTTTGTGATTGGATGAGAGGGTCTTCCTTAAAACGATGAAATTTTGTACGTCCGTTTATATCGTTGTCTGACGCATATTGGCGGTTGTATCTATCTTGTGTATTGGTAATATTCAATTCAGTTCCTTCATACACAACGGGGATATCTTTTGTAATAATAAACCCTTCTTCGTTATTAGGATTTTTAATTTCCTCAGTTGTGGGTGGGGTAGGAGCTGAAGTATTAAACAGAGGCATTTTGCTTCCTAAGGTGCGTTTTACCTCTTCCATGTCGAGCACATCTGGACTTTGTGCTATAGGTGCATGTTGCTTATTTGATTGAATTTGTTCTGTTATAAAGTCTGGGATGTCGTCGGCATGTGTCTGCACTATTGTTGTTGCAGCATCGTTTTCTTTGGCATCAGCTTCGTCTTGTGCAGCTTTAGCTTCAGCCTGTTCCTTTTGCATTTGTGCTGCTAACTCTGCTGCTTTAACAGCCGCTTCGCGTGCAGCAATGTCAGCTTTAGATGGGCGCCCGCGCTTGCGTTTGGGCAACACCACAACAATGTTGTCTGCAGTGGCGTTGGTAGCATCCTTAATTTCTGTGCTCTTGCTGTCTTGTGTAGTAGCATCTGCAGATTGCTTATCAGCTTTTTGTACGGATGATAGGTCTGTAGTGAACACATGGTCTGCCTCGTTACGCTTCACAATGCGTGTGCGTCGTTTGGCAGTAGAAGCACTGCTACTTTCTTTAGCTGTATTTTCAGCTTGTGTATCAAGTATTTTATATATTACATCATTACGATCTTGTTCATCTTTATATTCTATATTTATCTGTTCTGCAATAGCCTTCAACTCTTCGTCTGTCATGTTTAAGAGTTGCTCTTTTGTTAGATTTGCCATTATAGTTAAAGATTTGCGTTAGTTCTTGTAATTCCTTGCAGATGAAGATACCACATTAGGGCATCCCATAATGCATGTGTTTACACCAAAACGTGTTTCACATATTAGCTACCTGCTTGTTTGCATGTGTGTACATACATATTTGCTAAGCGCCATGCTATGTAAACACTTTTAAGCTAATAAACTAAAAGGGATTTTGTTGAAAGATTATAATTGTTGGAAAAACTGGTAGAATAATTCAAAAAACAAAGGTGATAGTAAATAATTCTTACCAAAGGTTGAAACAAACAATCCACTCGCTGTGGGGAGATATGCTTCATATCCTACATTTCAAGTGCAAAGTTAATGATTATTTTTAAAGTCAGTATATAAAACTTCATTTTTTGACTCTTCGGTGTATAAAATTATGTAGATGGAGTATTTCCCGATAGCGTTGGTTAAGTAGGTATTTATAATTATCCTTATATTTGAAATGTGCCTACTTATTGATAAAAAACTCTTCTGCTTTCAGCCTAACCTTTTATTTACAAAAGTGTTTAAGTTGAGAGCAGAAGAGTTTGAATATTGTACAAAGCGGAGCAGCAAGCAACTCCTTTATTCTTCTTTTGTACTTGATGCTGCAATGATGTCTTTTATGCCTTGCCAAATGCTGCGACAAGCACTCATAAAGATGATGCCTATGGCTTTACCTATGTTGGCACTTATTTTCACCGAGCGTTTGCTAGCTATGATAAGCATGTTTATAGCTTTTTTTTCTGTGATATTAACCAGACCCGAAACGTGCTTATATCCCATCATCCACAAGAGTGGAAGTGCAATACCAACTATGGTGTAAAGAAGTATCCAGAACACATTGCTTGAAGGGTTGAATATGGTGGGATGGCTCCCTATAGCTTGCCAAGGAAGGTCGTAGTAGGCCAACTTAAGTGCGCTTACAAGTTTGAATGCTACCAAATGAAAGGCAAATATATAAAGCGTGTTGTTGCCTACATACAAGAGCGAACGTTTAACAAAGTTCTCCCTCTTGTCGATAAATGTACACCCATAGATGAGAGCTACAAATGCGGCAATGGCGGGTAGGGGAAGGGATAAAAAGTCAGACATACTGGGGTTCCACGCCATGCTTGAGGGGAAGAATATTGAAGCAAGTACAAGCAGTGCTAAACATGGTGTTGCTATTTTCCATGTGAGTCGTTCAACAATGTTATATTGTCTGAGCAAGAAACCAGCTGCCATAAACACTATGCCCATTAGCTCGCGATAACCGCCTTGCGCCACCCCCGTAAGGCTTAGTCCGTCGGCAATCTTCCAGTAGGTGAGTATCAATGTTGCAATGAGAATGCCCCAACCTACGGAGATATTGTCTTTAAAATACTCGCTTTTTCTGAACACCTTAAATAGTATCAAAAAACCTATGCTTGCGAGGAGTAGTGCCCTAAAAAACCAAAATGTACCACACAAAAAGTCGTTATAGCCCGACATATTCACGGTGATGCTCCATAGGTGTTGCCCAAACTGATGCCAGTTGTAGGGGTGCATAACGCCATTGATAGCATTGCCGTATTGTTCATTGAGGATGCCTGTGCTAAAGAGTACATTGTGTATGATTAGAAAGAATACACTCCATCGCCAAAATGGTAAATAGAGCCCTTTGATGCGGTGTGCTATAAACGTACGTTCGTCGTTAAGATATTTAGTGTGAAAAAAGTAGCCTGCACACAAAAAGAATATGGGCACATGAAAGATGAATACAAAGTTGTATATCCAACCTCGTATGCCCGCATGCGAAAGCACCACGCAAATAATGGCAATAGCTTTAACAATGGTGAAGAGTGTAGATTTCTTCTCGGCCTTAGTCGTGTTGCTTGCTAATGGCTGTTCGCTTTGTGTGTTATTGTTTGTAGGGGCAGAATTTATCCCTTCTGTACCAACTATATTATCTGTATCTGGTTGCATAAATTGTAATGATGCTTGCTTCTGATATTAATTTATACTTTCAGCACATAGTCGCCAAAGTCGCTGTTATCACCCTCTTTTTTGTCGCAATTAACGAATGGCATTAAAAAGTGGAACAACCAGCCTTTGGCCTTTTTCCATTTACTCCATTTTTTCCATCGTTCGGGAGTGAGCAAGAAGCACCTTGTGTCGCGATCGGTATAGAAAATCTGTTGCAGTTGGTGTGTGGTGCAAGTGTCGGCTATGAGCAAATTACACTCGTAGTCAAACGAAAGACTGCGGCTATTGAGATTGGCCGATCCTACAAAGGAGTATAGGCTATCTACCATCATGATTTTGCTATGATGAAAGCCTCCTGTAAAGAAGTAGGGCTTTATGCCATATTTCATCAGTCGGTGCACGTTGTACTCTACAATGCGTGGTGTAATAGGAATGTCGCTCTTTTCAGATACCATTATTTGCACGTCTACTCCTCGTTTGGCAGCCTTTTTGAGTGCACGTTTGATGTGTCGGCAAAGGGTAAAATAGGGGCTGATAATAAGAATTTGCTTTTGTGCATGTGTGATGGCATGCACAAAGGTGTCGTGGATGATGCGTGGGCTATCAGTAGGGTCACGATTAACTACTCCCACACATTTGTGGCCTGCAGTTTCGGTAGTATCGGGCTTTAGCATTGCAAAGTCCTTGCGGGCATCGCGTTCGCCAGGATAGTATTCGGCACCGCTGATGTTTTGGTGTGTCACCTTGTTCCAAAAGTCAAGAAACACCTTTTGAAGGTATCCTACGGCATCGCCCTCAACGCGTGTGTGTATGTCGCGCCACTCGCCAAACTCTGGTTTGCCTATGATGTAGTAGTCGGCCACATTCATACCGCCAGTGTATGCCACCTCGCCGTCTATCACCACAATTTTGCGGTGGTCGCGATGAAGAGCATGGTTTATCCATGGAAAACGCATGGGATCGAACTCATAGATCTCTACGCCACGTGCTCTTAAACTGTCAAGGTGTTGTGCGCGTAGTGGTCGGTTGTTCGAACTATTGCCAAATCCATCGAAAAGAGCACGTACTTTTACGCCCTCAGTGGCTTTCTGCACAAGCAAGGCAAAGAGTTCTTTTGATATAGAGTCGTTTCTGAAGTTGAAGTATTCAAGATGTATGCTATGCTTTGCTGCACGAACTGCGGGGAGAAGGTCAGCAAACTTCTCCTTGCCGGTTTTAAACACAACCACGCGGTTGTTTGTTGTGAATTTAACGCCAAACTCTTGTTGTAAGTAGGTTACTATGTCAAGTTCGCTTGGCTTGGTGGGGTGGCAGCGTTGGGCAAAAGCAGGAAGATACATGAATAAGTTTGTTACTAAGACTATGAAGAAAACAACTATATGGGGCGACACTGCAAAACGCAAGCTATTGGCATGCTTATAAAGTGTGTAATCCAATTTGAATGCTTTTTTGTCTTAAATCATTGTACTAAACGAATCAACAACTCCTAAGAGGTGTTTGTCTTTATCAACCACAAGCACAGAGTGTATTTTGTGTGTATGCAAAATCTTTTCTATCTCGGTAATTTTGGTGTCGGGAGCAACCTCTTTTGGCGTTTTGGTCATGATGTCAGACACGGTTAGCGAGAAGAAACTGTCCTGTGAGTTCTCCATAGCTCTGCGTATGTCGCCATCGGTGATGATGCCTACAACTTTGTCGTTTTCGGTGGCCACGCAAAGTCCCAAACGGCCGTTGCTCATGTGTATAACTGCCTCGCCTAGTTTCATTGTTGGGGGGATGATGGGCAAGTCCTCGGTGCGCATCACGTCGTGAGCCTTGGTGAGCAAGCGCTTGCCAAGCGTTCCGCCTGGATGATATTGTGCAAAGTCTGAAGCCTTAAAGTGGCGTGCTTCCATCAAGGCACAAGCTAGCGCATCACCCAAAGCAAGTGTAGCAGTGGTAGACGAGGTGGGGGCAAGTCCGAGTGGACAAGCCTCGTGACTGACAGAGGCATTGAGGTGAGCGGTGGCATACTGTGCAAGCAACGATTTGGGGTTGCCGCTCATACCGATGATGGGTATGTTGTTTTCGAGTAAGTAGGGCAAAAAGCGTAGCAGTTCATCGGTCTGCCCTGAGTTTGATATAGCCAACACCACATCGTTCTTTTGTATCACTCCTAAGTCGCCATGAAAAACGTCAAGTGGATTGATAAAAAAACTTGGTGTGCCCGTAGACGATAGTGTGGCAGCAATTTTAGCACCTATGTGTCCACTCTTGCCTACACCCGTAACAATTAGTTTGCCTTTGCAGTTCAGTATAATTTCAATAGTCTTATCAAAATCGTCGTCAATAAGAGGGATAAGTTCTAATAGAGCTTTAGATTCGTCTTCAATGCATTTAATAGCAGTTTCAGTCCATTTACTCATGATGGATGTATGTTTTTTAAAGCTTGAGATACATTTTGTGCGCTCTCAAGAAGTCTTTACGATATGTGTTTTCTGTAAAAATAACTTTGTAAGTATATGGCAGTTCTTACTTAATTAGTTCTGCAACAACGCCCTCAAGGTCTTTGAGATAGAGCATGTTGGGGCCGTCGCTAAGAGCCTTTTCGGGGTCGGGGTGAGTTTCAAAAAAGTAGCCCTCTGCCCCAAAAGCTTTAGCAGCCATAGCCATTTGTGGAACGAACTGGCGGTCGCCTCCAGTTTTGCCATTAGCTCCGCCGGGGCGTTGTACAGAGTGCGTGCAGTCCATAATTACTCGGTCGGCATACTGCTTCATGATGGGGATGTTCCTAAAGTCTACAATTAGGTTGTTGTATCCAAACATATTGCCACGTTCGGTGAGCCAAACCTCGTTAGCACCAGCTTCTCTACTCTTTTCTACGGGGTATTGCATGTCGTCGCCCGAGAGGAACTGAGCCTTTTTGATATTAACAATACATCCCGTACGTGCCGCAGCTACAAGCAAGTCTGTTTGTCGGCAAAGAAAGGCTGGTATTTGCAACACATCTACAACTTGTCCCGCTGCTTCAGCTTGGTAGCTTTCGTGGATGTCGGTAAGCAGTGGCAAATGGTATTTGCTCTTTATGTCGGATAGCATCTGTAGTCCTTTTTCAAGTCCCGGACCGCGGTAGGAGTGTATAGAGGTGCGATTAGCCTTGTCGAACGAAGCTTTGAAATAGCATTTTACGCCCAACTTGTTTTGTATATCAACAATTTTAGCGGCCACTTCGTCAAGTATTTCTTCCGACTCAATAACGCAAGGACCAGCTATAAATAATGGTGTCATGTTATAATTATATAGTTATTTGGTGCTTATAAAGATAGTGCAAGGCGAATGCA
>DJEH01000034.1:28029-32034 GCA_002431845.1 Prevotellaceae bacterium UBA5903
CCTATCTTATGCAAAGATAGTGAAAGGAATGTGCAATGCCAAATTTAGTGAAATCTTATTGAATAGCCATGCACTAAATATGTTATTTTGTGCAATAAACAGTAGGGTAGAATTATGCTATTGTCAATAGAGCCTATGTGGGCTTTTATAACATTGTTTTGTGAACTATTTTTGACATTTAGAATGTCTGAAATAGGAACGAAATGTTAATGAATTTAACAAAAAAAATGTGCATTTTGTATCTAAATAGGATACATGGTGAGAGTGGATACGTATGCTTAAGGTGTAAGGATACGTATCCTTAGGGCATAAGAATGCGTATCCTTAGGGCATAAGAACACGTATCCTTAGGGTATAAGGATACGTATCCTTATACTGAAATGTAATGAATTTTTTTGTTGATAGTTACGTAATATGCTGATTATCAAGCTAATACGTAAAACTCTCAAAAATCGCATAAAATGAACCAGCAGAGTAAGTGGTTGATTTTTTTCGATTCTTGAGCGTTTGAAAATCTAAGAAGTGCAATTAATCTGCCGTTCATCATAAGCCATAACTGTGTTTTCCATTTTTATTGTCTATTCAGCGGATGGCAAAAAACGTAGCTTTATTCAAAGAACAATGGGACATGGGCAAAACCATTCCTACTTTACAAGATTTGCTTGATAAACAAGTTATTGACAACAGAAAACAAATAGAACATGGCTAAAGTTAATGGTGGTACAAGAAATAATAGAATTAAACGAACAACAGAAAAGAATTATAGTGCCAAAATGGTGAGGAATATTGTCGGTATGGAACAAAAGTACAGACATAACAAAGATGAAACATTGCACATTTTCAACGCAAAAGGCGACATTGTAAATTCTATTAAAGGTGAGGGGGCAAGGGTGAGATTTAACAAAAAAGATGTTCCAGCCGATAGCATACTTACACATAATCATCCGCGCTCACTTAATTCAATTGGTATAAATCGAATTGGTAATTCTTTTTCGCGAGCAGATATTGAAAGTGCGATATCCACAAATGCAAAAGAAATAAGAGCAATAACGCCTACTTACACATTCTCACTTAAGAGACCTAAAAATGGTTGGGGCATAACAGCCAAACAAGCAGGTGCTGAGTACCGAAGAATTGATAATAAAGTGTTTGGTAATGAGCAAGAATACTTAAAAACACAGAAATGGAATAAAAATAGCATAGACAGAGCATCTGTTACTCATTATCACAATGTTGTAAAAATTCTTGCTAAGAAATATGGCTGGGATTATAGTAAAAAAAATAGTTAATTAGGTGTTCACATTTAAATTATATATATTTTTATATCTGAATTATTGAATTTTAAAGATAAAATTATGGAAGAAAAAATAAAGCAGGAGTTAGAGAAATACGATTTAGTTGAAAGTCAATTAACAAAAGAAGAACTTGAAAAGCTCAAGGAAGAAATAAAAGCTAAAGAAGAAGGGTTTTTAATATTGGATGGAGTACTTGACAATCCAATATTACGTTATCGCCCCAAATAACAATCAAATCATGATAACCAAAAAATAAACTTCCAAGGTCCTTTGAGTGTATAGACGGAGATACGACATTTACATTGTGGAAAATTGCAAACTTAAGTACAAATAAGGTTAGATTGAAAAAGGCTAAAACGAGTGGTGGCACACGTAATATTGATAGGTAGGCATTAACAATAAAAAGAAAATCATAATGGCTAAGGTGAGCGGAAGTACAAGAGTTTCAAGATGGGTAAATAGAAATAACTCGCAAGAAAAATTGTACTATCGCAATGGTAAGCGAGTTGAATACGCGGAGCTTGATACTATCGGCAAACGACTTGTAAAAGACGAAAAGAATAAGATTGCTAAAGAATTGTATGCCAAACTTAAAAACGAAAAGACTACACAAGTAATAGATAATGGGCAGGTTATTCAAATAGGTTATACAAGTCATGGAATAGACCACTTTGCTAATGACGCTATGATATCACTTAGTGGAAAATACTTTAGCAGAAAATCTATGATGCGCGTGAATGAAATTCTTGCAAAATCTACATATATTCCGACTACACATGGCTTGGTACATTCAAGAAGCGATGGACGCGATTTGTGGTTCTCTTACAAAGATGCTGATGGACGTGGTGTGTATTTCAAAGTGTGTTGGAACAACCAACTACGTATACATGAATTATATTCTGTTGTAGACAAGATATGAAAAGCCCCATGTGAGGAAAGAAATATTAATTCAGTCTCCATGGGGGCGAAACAAGTGTCCAGCACTTATTCCCATATCACAAAAGTATAAACAATTATAATACAAACCAAATATGCAAGCAAAAACAATCAAACTTTCCGATTTGCACCTTAACACAGGGCAAATCAAAGATGTGCCAAAGAACCCACGTTTCATCAAAGATGAGCGTTATGATGCACTTAAAAATAGCATTCAAGATGACCCCGAGATGCTCCAACTTCGTGAACTCGTTGCCTACGACAACAACGGAGAATTGGTCGTTATCCTCGGTAATATGCGATACCGAGCAATGAAAGAACTCGGTTTTAAGGATGCACTTGTAAAGGTGCTGCCAGCAGAAACAGACGCCAAGAAACTCCGTGCCTACATTCTCAAAGATAACATTGCTTTTGGTCAAAATGATTGGGATTTGCTCGGCAATGAGTGGGACTTGGAAGAGTTGCAGGACTTTGGATTGGAATGTGAGTTCCTTGAAAATAACGATGAAATGATAGAAAACGAAGATGAAGGGAAAGAAAACAAACTTAAAGATTTTAGTTCCGAACTCGCTCTTCAATATAAGATAGAAATATCATTCGATAATGAAGAAGAACAAGAAAAGATATACAATGAATTAACAGAGAGAGGATTATCATGCCGAATTTTGACATTGTAAAAGAGATTAATCCACCTAAAAGTTTTAGGTGTGAGTACGTAAGAGGTACTTATGATTTAAGTGCAGAAAAAATCAAAGAACACTTTAAGGGCAATATTGAATTACCTAAAGATTGGCAGATAGGTTTGATTGTTGGTAACAGCGGAGCTGGCAAAACAACTATTGCAAAGTCTCTTTTCCCGAATTCCTACATCGAACATTTTGCCTACAATAAAGAATGCTTCCTTGACGATTTTCCTAAGGAAGCAAAAATGCAAGATGTATGTAAAACATTGAATAGTGTTGGCTTTTCTTCGCCTCCTTCATGGCTTAAGCCTTA
Source organism: Prevotellaceae bacterium UBA5903 (assembly GCA_002431845.1). Classification (GTDB taxonomy): domain Bacteria; phylum Bacteroidota; class Bacteroidia; order Bacteroidales; family Bacteroidaceae; genus Alloprevotella. The sequence goes on from DJEH01000034.1 coordinate 31,257, forward strand.
TGCTGTATTGAGCAATGGTGAGAAAATGAGATGTGATTTGGCAAGAGCTATTTTATCGGATAATTCATTGTTTGTGTTCGATGAGTTTACGTCTGTTGTTGACCGAAATGTCGCAAAAATCGGTTCTTTTGCCATGCAAAAAGCCATCAGAAAATCAGAGAAGAAAAAACAATTCATAGCAGTTACTTGTCACTTTGATGTGATTGAATGGTTACAGCCAGATTGGATATTCAACACGAATGATATGACATTTAGTTTGGGTTCAAAAAAAAAGACCAGACATCACTTTGTCTATATACGAAATACAATCAGCGCGAAACAAACGAAAATATTGGAGGATGTTTAGCAAATATCATTATCTGAGTGACAGCTTTAATGTTGCTGCAAAAGTTTTTGTTTGCTTTGCTAATGATAATCTATGCGGATTTTGCGCAGCCTCGCCATTTCCACACCCAAAAATCAAAAATGTCTACAGAGGACATCGAACTGTTGTATTACCCGATTTTCAAGGTGTTGGTATAGGACACAGATTTTCAAATTGGGTTGGTGAATATTACATCAAACATGGCAAAAGATATATTTCTACAACTTCTAATCCTGCGTTGATTCATGCAAGATGTAAAGATGCAAAATGGGCGCTGAAAGAAATGCCGAAAAGGAAAAGCAAGGTAGGTAAAAGTAGCGTCTTTAATAAAAGTTCAAGCAACAGAATTACAGCAAGTTTTGAATATATAGGGGATTAATTTATGTCAAAAGCAAGCGGTAGTACGCGCATTGT
>DJEH01000042.1 GCA_002431845.1 Prevotellaceae bacterium UBA5903
TAAGATAGGCTGCGGCTCAGCATAACTAAAGCAAGCTTTGTTCTGCATTCGCCTTGCACTATCTTTGCACCCTACATTCACTTTTAACGTAACACACATTAATGGAAAATACCAATACACTTTCAGAACAACTCAGATATATTAAACGCTCAATGCACGGCATGATGAATGGGCCAATCAGTGCCTCTATGCGCGAAAAAGGCTTAGGATATAAAGTTATTTTTGGTGTAGAACTTCCGCGCCTTCAAGACTTTGCCACCACCTTGCCCCATACTTACGAACTTGCTGCAGCCCTATGGAAAGAGAGCATTCGCGAGTGCCGACTATTGGCTGGAATGCTCATGCCTAAAGAGAGTATGGACGAGGAACTTGCCGAAATTTGGGTAGAACAAATGCAGTATGTCGAAGAAGCTGAGTGCACCGTGTTTGCTCTTTTTAGCCACGAACCTTGGGCATCAACCAAGGCTTATGAATGGATAGCCTCTGGGCAAGATATGAAACAACTTTGCGGTTACTTGCTCCTTTCGCGCCTTTTTATGAACAAGTTCATACCCTCAGAGCGTGATGCAGCCGAGTTTCTTGACCAAGCAGAGAGCGTGTTGCACACCCCACAAACTGCCGTGGCAAGAGCTGCAAGCAAAGCCCTTGTAAAGTTTATGGATTTAGGCTCGGAGCAAGAACAGCAGGCCGAAAACATGCTAAAAAAATTGGCATAAGGAATTATCTAAACAAGGTTAGTTTCGCATTAAGTTTATGCTTGCTTATAACCAATGATAGCTTCAAAATAGGGCTTTATCCCTCTATTTTGAAGCTATATTTTTGGAATTTAAAACTAGCACATTGCTTTGCCCATAAACATAGGTTTCAGTAGTTACATAAAATTACACCACGCGGCATTATCCTCTAATCAATCTAATCTATCTCCTCATATGCCGCATATTGTCTAACTATCATGATGCTCTTTACGTTCCCCTTCAACCTATGCTTTTTGAGCAAAACACTGCATCTGTCTACACACTATCAACAAATAGTATCATTTGCCTACTAAGCAAGCTATGTGCCTATAAGTAGGTATTCAAAATTAATTTATACAATCATGTCCTACATTAATTGATATTAATTTTGAACACCTACTTACTTATTTAGTTTTTGTTGGCTTTAGCGTGTCGGCCGGAAGCACAGTATCAGTTGGTACAACTGTATCGGCAAAAGTGCTTTCGCTCTTATCTTTGCCTTCTTTTTTAGGAGTTATGGTGTCTGTTGGTACCACTGTGTCGGCCAAGCATAGTTTCTCTGTTTGGGTAGTTGTGTCCTTTTGTTCGGGCACAATGGTATCGTTAGGCACTACTGTGTCGGCAGCAAAAGTTGAGGCATTGCTTACCAAACCACGAGAGTTAGCTGAAGTTGTACCTGCGAAAGCTGCACCACTCAATGCAACCACGCCCATTGCTACAATAGCAGAAATAGTGAACTTTTTCATAATCGTTTATTGTTTTATGTGTTGATTAATTATTTAGGTTTTTCTGCCCCTATAAAGCGCAAAGCGCGTGCCAAAAGTTAGTGCGTATCTACATCTGCCTGATAATCAATCATTTATAAAAACTCGTTTTTTTTGGCACACTCTAAAAGTGTGGAAAAAGTGTAGAAATTGTAGAAAAATTCCACAGTTGTTCCACACCACTGTGTTCGCATCCTTACAAATCTTCGCCATATTGTTTCAGTTTATTGTAGAGTGTTTTGCGGTCAATACCTAATAATTGGGCTGCCCGGCTTTTGTTTCCGTTAGTTATGTTTAAGGCTTCGCGAATGCGGCTCAACTCCTCATTAGCCGATGGTTTGATGCCAAGTGATGTAGCATTCACCTGTTCATTTTTTTGGGGGATAGGTAGGTTAAGATGTGCCACAGATATATAACTTTCGCCCTCAGCCATTAGCGCAGCTCGAGTTACCACATTGCGCATTTCGCGCAAATTGCCAGGCCATGCATATTGTAACAAAGCCATTTGCGCATCGCTTGCAAAGTCTATAATATGGCGTTGCAACTCTCTATTGGCTTGTTGCAAAAAGTAGCGTGCAAACTCCAACACATCGTCCCCCCTATCGCGCAGCAAGGGCATGTGTAGCGTAAACTCGTTGATGCGATGATAAAGGTCTTCGCGAAACGTGCCATGCGCTATGGCTTCGGGCAAGTTTTCGTTAGTAGCACACACCAGTCGGATGTCAATAACTCGCTCTTCGGCACTACCAACGGGGCGTATACGCCTTTCTTGTAGCGCCCGCAATAGTTGCACTTGCACATCATAGCTAAGGTTGCCCACTTCGTCAAGAAACAACGTACCACCCGATGCTTGCTCAAAGGCTCCTATTTTGTCGGTTATAGCTCCAGTAAAAGCACCCTTTACGTGCCCGAATAGTTCGGAAGCAGCAAGTTCCTTTGTTAGTGCGCCGCAGTCAATAGCCACAAATGGCCCGTCAGCCCGGTTGCTTTGTTCGTGAATGCGATGTGCCACATACTCCTTGCCCGTTCCGCTCGCCCCGATAATAAGCACCGACATCGGCGTTGGAGCCACGAGTTTAGCCAATTTATATAGTTGGCAAGCTATGGGCGAGTGCCCTTCGATGCCCTTGGCAGACTTACAGTTAGCAGCCACTACATCACCTATTTTCTTACCGTCAAAAGCATGTTTTTCTGCATTGTTATCAGGCTGTTGGATTTTATGTGGAGCGGTTGCCAAAGCGTCATTAATCTTTTGTAATAGCAAATCGGGTTGTACAGGCTTGCTTATATAATCGGCTGCACCAAGTTTCATCGCCGCAACAGCATTTTGCACATCGGCATAGTGTGTCATAACAATAAAAGGCACCATCAAGTTTGATTGTTGCATCCATTGCAGCAAATAAAGTCCATCATGGTCAGGCAATCGCAAGTCTGATAATATCAAGTTAGGAGTAGTTTTGCCACGTAACAATAGCTTAACTGCCCCATCAACACTCGAGGCACATTCCACAACAAAGCCTTTCTTTTGCAACCATGTGCTGAGCATAGTGCTAAAGGTAAGGTCGTCTTCAACCATCAATATATGTGTTGCCATTCTTCTATATTAGTGTTTAAGTAGATTATTTTTAACCATTAATTTTAGTTCTGCCACAACTTGTTGGCATAGCTGTTCATCTTCGTTGCTCCAAGCACTTTCGGTTCGGCGTTTTTCTAACGTCTGCAAGGCTGGCAGCACTGGCGAACCTATCAGCGTAAATGTAGGTAGCATTTTGTGTGCAATGCGGCATGCCTCCGCTTTATTTTGGTTATGCAAGGCACGTTCGAGCAGTTGAAGGTGGGTCCGGCAGTCGTTAGCAAACTGTGTGAGTATCGCATTTTCCGCCTGTTTGTCGCCCTCGGCAAAGGTTGTTAGTGCCTCTAAAGAGCAAGGCGCAGATTCGTTTACTTTGCTCTTAGGTGTCATTACGTTCTCTACTTCAGCCACCGCCGTCATGCCATGCAGCATACGCAACAAGTCGTTCTGATTAAAAGGCTTAAACAGCACATCGTCAAATCCTCTTTGCTTAAAGTCGTCAATCGGCACAAGCATGTGCGATGTCATAGCCACTATAAACATCCCCTTGCTACATGTGCGTTGGCGCACCGCTTTGAGCACCTCATACCCCGACAGGGCAGGCATCTCAATGTCGGTTAGCAAGAGTGTGGGGCTATGCCCATCGTCTAACCATTTCAGCAAATCGCCTGCCTGGTTAAAAGCCTTAATCTGTGCCTGTTGGGGCAACACGTTTCGCAGCATAGCCTCAGATAATTGCAGTTGTAGCGCATCGTCGTCGAGCACTGCACAAGTTATAGCTTCCGTAGCATTCTGCGGTTTGTTGGCCGTGTCGTTAGTTTGACAAGGCACTTGTACTGCTGCCTTACAAAGTTTTAGCGGCAATGTTAGTATAAAACTACTACCATGCCCTAACTCGCTGTGAGCCACCAAAGTGCCACCCAACAGCTCAACCAACTGGCGGGTTATGCTAAGTCCTAAACCGCTCCCCTCTTGTCCCTCGCTCCCTTTAACGCGGGTAAAGGGGGTGAATATGCGGTCTAAATCATGCTGCGTCATTCCGCACCCGGTGTCAGCCACCGATAGTTTGAGCTGTGCGTTGCTATCGTCCCACTGAGCACTTAGTGTAATATTGCCTTGTGCGGTATATTTCACCGCATTACTCATTAAGTTTTCAACAATCTGCTGCAAGCGTAATGCATCGGTGTCAGCCCAAAGTGCCGTTGGCAAGTGCGCATTGAGCTTTAAGATCAGTCCCTTTTGTTGTGCCATAGGCAAGAAGGCATCTGCCACATTTTGCAGTATGGAGTTGATGTGAGTGGGGGCATTGTGCGTCACTTCCTCTCCAGCTTCGAGTTTGTGATAATCAAGTAGTGCCACAACCAGTTGCAACAAATGCTTTGAAGATGCCTCAACAGCTTTTAGTTCTGCATATTGAGTAGTCAGTGAGTGCGGCAATAGCTGCAAATAGCCCAATATGGTATTAACAGGTGCTTTAATATCGTGCGATATAGTAAGCAATAGTTGTTCGCGTTGTTTCATCAATCTTTCGCTTCGGTCTTTAGCCACCTCAAGAGCCCTTCGGTAGCTATTAGAGCGCCTAATGTCGCGCCAAAGCCACACGATGAGCAATCCCGCAAGCACAATTGATAGCACAGCCATCGCTGCAAGTTTCGTTGCAGCCATTTGCCGTTGTCCTCGCTCATGGCTTATTGTTTTGTTGATAAGTTGCAATTGCTTTGCCGTAAAATTCTCAATAAGCGTAGCCATACGTTGCGACAAAATCAGCGATGCCGCTCGCAGTTGGTCTGATTTAAGATAGAGCCTATGCGTGTTCGACAAAGAGTCGCGTTGCATATTGCGATGCACATTTGTGAGCATATTGGCCAACGTGTCTGCTATGTTCACCTGTGTTTGCGCGGTGTCGTAGGTAGCCTCGTGTTGCACCACCGAGGTGTGTATGGTGTCGTCCTTAGCACGTCTAAAAGCATCGCCCAATCTTCTGAAAAATCCACGTTTCCTACGCTCTATCACCAGCTGCTCGCCTCTCTCAACAATTGGCACTTCCACCTTCATCGTAACGGGCCGATGGCTCTTGTGCAAGGCCTTAATTTGCTGTTGCAAGTTACCGCCTACGTGGTTTTCGGTGCGCAGGGCATTAACCAATCTAATAGTACCATCGCGCCTCAGCCACACCAAGTTTTGCAACGAGTCAATGCGCTGCAACTGAGTATGGTCGGCCACCACTCTTCTTAGTGCCATTAGTGCCGTATCAATTTGTGCCGAAGCCACTATGTAACGTTTTAGCTCTACGTCATCGGCATATTGCAACGCAGCAGTCTCAGCTTGTGCCGATGCATTGAGCAGTTTAGTGTATAGTTGGTCGGTAGCCTTGCGTTGTTTGCCTACCCAGGCCTCCGTTTGCGTTATGCCACTCACCTCACGCGCCGAGTGCACCACAAACCATACCGAAGTTGCCAATGCAACAGACAACAACATAAAAGCCACTACCAGAGTAACTACCTTGGGCTTTTTTTCTTGTTGAGAATTAATGTTTGCCACAATATGTAATGTATTAAGTAGGTAAGTAGGTATTCAAAATTAATTTTGAACACCTATTTATAAAATCAAATAGCAAGTGCAATATTACATACAAAGTTTGAAGCGTGCATACTTGTATGTAGAGTTTTTTTAAACTTTTTCGTTTGGCATACGTCTGCCTATTCTTTTATAATTTATGATTAACAAGCAAACACGAGTTGAAAAACCAAACGCTCATAAATCGAAAAAAAACAAAGTCGTGCTCATCCAAACGAAAATTCTGCAATTTTGAGCAATATTTCATAACTCATTGATTATTAACGAGTTATGTTTACTAACAAACTACTTGCATAAGTTTTAAGCACAAGGATACGTATCCTTAGGGTGAAAGGATACGTATCCTTAGGTGCTAAGCATACGTATCCTTAGGTGGTTATAAACGTGTTATAAGACCCTAAGGATACGTATCCTTACAGCTCAACAACATTTATACTTAATACATAAGATTTAAATAGTGCTAAATATAAGCACAGCGTTGTTAATTCCATTAACATTTCGTTTCTATTTGACGAATTTAAAATGTCAATAAAAGTTCACAAAACAGGAGGTGATTGTTCATTAAAAATAGCTTTCAAACAATAATAGAGGCAAGATGATGCAAGAACCTTTAGTGGGTGTTTCTTGCAACATTTTGCCTCTATCGTGTCAGCTATAGATAAGCAGACGTTTGTTTAAAAATGCCATTTAAGGTCGAAGCCTACAGTGCGGGGCGCAGCATATTGTGCAAAACGATTGTTCATGCTGTCGAAGGCAAAGGTGGCATAACGCGTATTGGTAAGATTTTGCGCCCACACGTTTACTTGCCATTGGTGCTTAAACTCTATGCCCATGCGTAGGGCTAAAGTGGCATAAAAGTTCTGCCCAAAGGTGTTAGCCTCGTTCCACATCACGTTGCCCGCACCCTTAACATCGGCTCCTACGCTAAATGCTCTTACAAAGCTTTGGCAGGGCTGACGAAAATCAACCGATGCACTAAAGGTGTGTTTAGGCACAAAGGGCACACGATTGCCCGTGTAGTCTATCGCCTTGCTCTCGGCCGATGCCTTGCCAAGATAGTAGCTTGTAAACTCGGCAGAGGTGAGTCCGTAATTGGCAGCAAGGTTCAACCTATCGGCCAATAACTGCGAACGCAAGCCCACCTCAACACCGCAACTACGGCTGCGCCCAGCATTTACCATCACACGTCCCATACCGCTCTCTGAGAAGCGTGCAATCTGTTGGTCGCGCGTCTTCATATAGAATGCTGAGAGGTCGAGCTGCAAGGCCTTGTCTGCCAAATTGTGGTGTATGCCTGCCTCGTAGCTCCAGGTGTATTCGGGCTTATAGTAGAGCGTTTCGGCATTAGGCTCTTGGGGGGTGATGGCATCAAGTGTACGGGTCATGCCAGCTATAGCTTTTTGCTTTACTGCATCAGGCAGGTAGGCAATAGCATTGATGCTCTGAATGCTAAACTCGCGCACACCCAGCATCATTTGGCGGCGCAACTGCGTTTGAGCAAGGTCGGAGTACGATTGTATGTTGTATCCACCCGAACGATATCCCTTGGCCACAGTCACATAAATATTGCCCAAATCATTGGGCAAGGTGTAGTTAATAGCAGCTTTAGGCAACACTTGCCAATTGGTGTGGCTGAGTTTGGCTGCAATTGTGGGGTCGGCAGAAAGGTCGGTATTAAAGTTCATGGTAGGCCCCATGCTCATACTAAAATGGTAGGGTACACCCTCGTTGCCAGCACCCGATGTCATGTTAAGATGTTGGTAATCGTAGTCAAGGCGTAGACCGAGCGTCATGCTCAAACCCGCAAAGAGCTTCAGCGTGCTTTGGTGGAAGAGTGCTGCATTAACCGAGGGTGTTTTAAGGCTTGATGCAAAAGCTATATCGTTGCCCGTAAACTTTATACCAATGTTAGGTTGCGTGGGCAAGTTGGCACCAATTTGGTTGTTTAGGTATGCCACGCCACCATCATAAAAGGTTACAGGACACTCGGTTTGCATGTGCTGATACATGGCAAATATACCCGTTGTCCACGTCCACTGGCTATTTTTATTAGCAGCATTTTTCAAGGCAATCTCCTCCGAAATAGTATTTAAATTTTGGCGCTGACAGAGCGAGAAAATGTCGGACGAGGTGAAGTCTTGGTCCATAAACAAGCGGTCTGAAAGATGCTGATAGGCAGTAATTGAAGTGAGCGTTACGCGCGGCATGCGGTGCTCTACGCCCAAGCCTGTATTGAACAGATGGCGGCGGTAGGTGCTGGGACGGTTTTGCTCAAGCGTACCCAACGATGCCCCACTCGCCGAGGCTGTACGATAACCATCTGAAAAGTCGGAAGTGCTACCAAGTAGGTAGTAAGGACATGCCTTTTCATTGCTATACTCGTACGATGCAGTCCAATCAATCTTTACCACATCAGTAGGCCTATACGACATGCGTAGCCTGCCACCTGCAGCATCGTTGGCATCTTGCTTCTTGCCCGTAAACTGATTGGTAAAGTAGCCCATTTGTCCTTCGTAATAACCACCCACACTCCATGCCATGCGATTGGTGGGGTGTAAGTAGGTGGTAAAGGCTGCATGGCGCGACATTGTACGCTCTGAACGCAATGCCGAACCAAGGCCAAGGCTCACATCGGTGCCGTGGTGTGTAAACGGATTGGCGGTGTAAACGCGCACCAATCCGCCCATTGTATTGCGCCCATAAAGGGTTCCTTGCGGACCCCGCAACACATCTACACGCTCTATACCTTGAAAAGAGAAGTCGTAAGCAGTTTTGTCCATATAGGGCACATTGTCTACATATAATCCCACAGCAGGTGTATTGATACGCGACCCAATACCGCGCACATAGCAAGCCGACGTAAGGCGACTACCATAGTTGGGCATGTAAAAGTTGGGAGCATAAGCCGAAAGGTCTTTTAGGGCATCAACATGTCGTTGCTTAAGCATATTAACATCGAAGAGCGAAACGCTAATGGGCTGCTTACGCAGTTGCTTCGTTTCTTTGGGCGAAGCCACCACTATGGCTTCTTCAATATCAAAGTTTTTGAGTGTGTCTGCCTCAATAGGCATAGCCGTGGCTAATAGCGATAGTAAAAGCATTTAGTTTATGTGTATGTGTTGTATTATTTGTTTTGCTATGATTAAGTAAAAAAATGGTAGAGAACACTATGCACACTGCCAAATTTTCGACTGCAAAATTACGTGCTTTCTGCATCATACACAATCCCTATTAATAAGGAATAAAAGGCAATTTGTCACAGGGTGACATTATGACATAATGTAGACAGAGAGCATGCAACATGCCAATAAAAATGCATTTATTAGCTCCAACAAATCGTTTTGGCACGCTTTTGGCATAATATATGGCGAATGCCTAAAATTGGCAATCAACTTAATACATTTGATATAAACAAAAAAATTAAAATAGCTATTATGAACATTCAACCGTTAGCTGACCGCGTGCTTATTAAAGCCGCTCCCGCAGAAGAAAAAACTGCTGGTGGTATCATTATCCCTGACACTGCTAAAGAAAAACCACTACAAGGCAAAGTGCTTGCAGTTGGCAAGGGCACTAAGGACGAAGAAATGGTTTTGAAGGCTGGCGATACCGTACTGTATGGTAAATACGCTGGTACCGAGGTGGAGTTTGAAGGCGAAAAGTACTTGATTATGCGCCAAAGCGATGTACTCGCAATCTTAGGCTAATCAATGGCGAACGACTCCAGACTATAACATTTTCTCTTAACAATTTTCATAATACAACTTTTTAAATAGAACATATTCCATCATGGCTAAAGAAATAGTATACGATGTAGATGCTCGCGAACGCTTACGCGAGGGTGCTGATGCATTAGCAAATGCAGTTAAGGTGACACTTGGTCCTAAAGGTCGCAACGTAGTTATCGACAAAAAGTTTGGTGCTCCACGCATTACTAAGGATGGTGTGAGCGTAGCCAAAGAGATTGAACTTGACGACGCATTCCAAAATGCAGGCGCTCAGCTCGTTAAGAGCGTAGCCTCTAAAACTGGCGACGATGCTGGTGATGGTACTACTACTGCCACCGTCTTGACACAAGCTATCCTCACTGAGGGTATGAAGAATGTGGCTGCTGGTGCTAACCCACTCGATGTGAAACGCGGCATTGACAAGGCTGTTGCTAAGGTGGTTGAAAGCATCAAGGGACAGAGCGAACAAGTGGGCGAAAGCTATGATAAAATTGAACAAGTAGCTACCATCTCGGCTAACAACGACCCCGAAATTGGTAAACTTATTGCCGATGGTATGCGTGCTGTGAGCGTAAATGGTGTTATCACTATTGAGGATGCCAAAGGTCGCGACACTGTGTTGAAGACCGTTGAGGGCATGCAGTTTGATCGTGGTTATCTTTCAGCATATTTCGTTACCGACACTGAAAAGATGCAGTGCGTAATGGAAAATCCTTACATCCTTATCTACGACAAAAAGATATCAAACATCAAGGACTTCTTGCCTATCCTCGAACCTGCTGTACAGAGCGGTCGCCCATTGTTGGTAATTGCTGAGGATGTTGATAGCGAGGCTCTTACTACATTGGTAGTAAACCGCTTGCGTACTCAACTCAAGATTTGTGCTGTAAAGGCTCCTGGCTTTGGCGATCGTCGCAAGGCTATGCTTGAGGATATTGCAGTGCTTACGGGTGGCGTAGTTATCAGCGAAGATAAGGGCTTGAAACTCGAACAAGCTACACTCGATATGCTTGGTTCTGCCGAGAAGGTTACCATCTCTAAGGAGAATACAACCATCGTTAATGGCAAGGGCGACAAGGCTAACATAGGTGAACGCATCAACCAAATCAAGAACGAAATTGCAAACTCTACTTCATCTTACGACAAAGAGAAGTTGCAAGAACGTTTGGCTAAACTCTCAGGTGGCGTATGCGTGCTTGAAGTGGGTGCAGCGAGCGAAACCGAACAAAAAGAAAAGAAAGACCGTTGCGACGATGCACTCTGTGCTACACGTGCAGCCGTTGAAGAAGGTATCGTAACTGGTGGCGGTGTGGCTTATATCCGTGCTCAAAAGGCTCTTGATGGCATGAAGGGCGACAATGCCGACGAAACAACAGGTATCAACATCATTCGTCGCGCTATTGAAGAACCTCTCCGTCAAATCTGCCGCAACGCAGGTATTGAAGGCGCTGTTATTGTGAACAAAGTTCGCGAAGGCGAAGGCTATTATGGCTACAATGCTAAGACCGAAGAGTTTGGCGACTTGCGTGCAGCTGGTGTGGTAGACCCTGCTAAGGTTACTCGTGTGGCTTTGGAAAATGCTGCTTCTGTAGCTGGTATGTTCCTTACTACTGAGTGCGTAATCTGCGACAAGAAGGAAGACAAGCCCGAGATGCCAATGGCCAACCCTGGCATGGGCGGCATGATGTAATCTAAACGCTCAAAATAACCAATAAGATGCATGGAATCTTTGGCTAAAATTTGATTTTATAGTTTAAAAAAATGGCGATGCTCAACAGCTATATAGCTTATTCTATATGGCAGTTGAGCATCGTTTTTTTGTGCTTATAACTGGCAAACAAATAGGGCTGTGACAATTTAAGTTTGCATTCTTTTTGCTTGTAACAAGCTATTTCTGTAATTTTGCTCTCAAAAAGTTTTAAAATTGTCTAATACGATGAGTAAATCCTCTTATCATCAAGCACAAAAGCAACCTGCTGCTGTGCCAACAAAAGGCAAAACGCGAGGCAAAATCTCTGCTAAAACAGCGCGTTTGCTCACTTATTCTATCGGCTTCTTAGGGCTTCTGCTCTTCTTTTCATGGGCGTATGGCGACGTGATGTGGCGCGCCGAACAAGAGAGCTATATCTCTACCTCGCCCGACACCATGCACTATCTATTGAGCCAGCCTTTTGGCAAATTGTTTTGGCTCAGCCGTTGGGTACTACTGCTATTTAAATGGCCTATTGTGGGTGGCGTGCTTATAGCTGCTATCTACACACTTACTGCACGCTTAGCCGATGTGGCCATAGGTGTGAAGCGACAATGGGAGGGCATAGGCTTTGTTTTGCCCGTAGCTCAAATTGGATGGATGCTTTATCGCGGCTTTAACCTTTACTACAAAAACGAGCCTTCGCTCTTTATCATCATTGCTTTGTTGGTACTTGTGGTTGTGGCATTGATAGCCCTCGCAACGTGGTTTGTGGGCAAAAAGAAACAAAAGGCTGAAGCCCCACAGAGCGTTCGTCCCTATGGCATGTTGGTGGCCATTTTGCTTTTGGGAGCCACCATTGGTTCGGCTCGCTACTTTAACCAAAACGTTATCTTTACGGCTCAACTCCAAAAAATGCAGTGGAACCAAGAATGGGATGATATGGTAACCTTGGCTCGCTCGGCACGCCAACCCTCGCGCAGCGTTGCGGCATACCATGCCATTGCACTCGAAGAAACCGACCAACTACTCGATGGTATGTTTGATATTGCATACGACTTTCCGAAACTCAAACTCGATAGCATTGAGGGCAACGAAGAGTATACGCTTTTTCTTGAAGACTGCAACTTCCACGCAGGGCTGCTCAATGCCTCATACCGCAACTGCATGGACCGCATTGTGATGGATGGACCCCGACTTTACTACTATAAACGTATGGCTGTTTGTGCCTTACTCAATGGCGAGAAAGCACTTTGCCGCAAGTATTTGGCACTGATAGGTAACACTCCGTTCGAGGGCGAGTTTGTTAATAAATACTCGGCTATGCTCAACAATACGCAACTCATCAAAGAGGATGCAGAGTTGGCACATGTGCTTTCGCTCAGTCCAAGGGAGACCACCTTTGAGCAGCAATTTACCACGCCTCTCTTCCTTGGCTACAACGTTGGTTTGCTCACCGGTAGCGATGCTACGCTTATCACCTCTATTGCTGCTTGTCTTTATGGCAAAGACTTGCAAAATGCCTTGCCACGCATACAAGTGCTCGTACAAAAGGGCATGCCCTTGCCTATGTGCGTACAACAGGCGCTTTGCATAGCATTTCTTAAAAACCCCGACATGCTCAAGCAAATACCACAAGTTGGCCAATACGTTCCTAATGAGATTTCGGCTTTCTTGATGGATGCTAAGCCCTACATCAACGACCGTTTAAAGCTTCGTCATGAACTACGCAAGCAATGGTTGGGTAGCTACGTTTACTACTATTACACCGAAAACAACGACCCCGACCAAGTGAAGCAACCACAGACTGAAACAAAATCGAGCGTAAACTAAACGTCTGACATTAAAGATTATATACATGGCATCTTTTTGTACATCAAACACCATACTGAAAGGGATTATGGAGCAAGCTAAAAAGTGCTGTTGGCTCTTGCCCTTGGTGGCAGCATCGTGTGCCACGGCACCCACCTTGCCCACCAACTCAACTCCAACTACCGAAACAGCACAAATCTATCCCGACTATCGCGACGTGATAGTGCCACCCAATATCGCACCGCTCAACTTTAAAGTTAATTCGCCTGCCAGCGAATATGTGGCAAGCATCGAGGGAGGTGGGCGCCAAGTGCTGGCCTCAGCAAGCGATGATGGCGTGTTGCAATTCGACTCTATTGAATGGAAAGATATGCTCTCGGCATCGCGAGGCAAAGAACTTAATGTAACCATCTATGCACAACGCGAAGGCAATTGGATAAAGTTTCCTTCGTACCACATTGCGGTGGCACAAGAGAATATCGACCCTTATTTGTCGTACCGTCTTATAGAACCTTCGTACGAACTATACCGACAGATGGGACTATACCAACGCAATCTTGAAAACTTTAATGTGCAAACTATCTACGAAAACAACCGCACTTATACCAAAGACAACCATTGCGTAAACTGCCATAATTACCAAAATTATAGCACACGCCGCATGCTCTTTCATGTGCGTGCTGCCCACGGGGGCACGGTGTTTGTAGAGGATGGTAAGGCTGAGAAACGAACCATTAAGAGCGACTCTATCCTTGCAGGTGCCACCTACCCAACATGGCACCCTACACGCAATTGGGTGGTGTTCTCGTCTAACAAAACAGGGCAAACCTTCCACATCTCAAACCACCAAAAAATTGAGGTGGTAGACCATGCTTCAGACCTCATCTTTTACGATGTTGATAAAGGTAAGGTGCGCAATATCCTTAAAACCGACTACGACCTTGAGAACTTTCCATGCTGGTCGGCCGATGGCAAACGCCTTTTCTACACCTGTGCTCATGTGCCCGAAATGGCAGGTAAAACCGACTCGGCTCGCATTGCAATCATCAAACGCGACTATAACAAGTTACACTACAACGTAATGAGTATGGCGTTTGATGCCACCACACAAAAGTTTGGCACACCGCAAGTGGAGGTGGATTGTGACGCTATGCAAAAAAGTGCTTCGGTGCCTCGCATCAGCCCCGACGGACGCTATGTGCTCTTTACGCTTGCCGACTACGGACAGTTTCATATATGGCACAAGAGCGCCGACCTTTGGGTAAAGGACCTGCTTCTTAACAAAGTATATCCGCTCACTGCCACCAATAGCAAGGATGTTGATAGTTACCACACATGGAGTTCGAATGGGCGTTGGATAGTGTTCAGCTCACGCCGCGACGATGGTTCTTACACGCGTCCTTACATTGCTTACTTTGATAAGAACGGGCAAGGCCACAAGGCATTTCTCTTGCCTCAGCGCGACCCCATGCAGAACATTTGGCTCAACAAAAGCTACAATGTGCCCGAACTAACTAAGGATGCAGTAAATGCCAAAGACCTTAAAGAGGTTATTTATAAATAAGCAAACTTCTTTCTTTTTTTAAGCAGATGTTCATCTACCTCATAGCGGTTTGAGCATCTGCTTATCATCTCTCATTACACACACAGACATGACCATCTCTCATAAAAAAATCGCGCATGCAGCTATGCATTGGTTGGCTATAGCCTTGCTCTTTATCATGCCTTTCAGTGCCCAGGCGGTGCTTAAAGAAAAGAACCTTGCATCAACACTTAGCGTGTTGCGAGCTGAACTTGCATCTACCTATGCCGAGCAACGACAAAGCATATCGCGCTACAACGTAATAGCACAAATACAGCACAAGCAAATGATTTCGCTCATGCAGCGTAGCGACCAAATAGGCCTTATGCTCTACTCGCAAAAGCAGGACTTTACGTTCGACATGACCTATGCTTGCCACGAAGCCACTTCGCTCTATCGCGAGTTCAACCTAAAGAGTATGCCCTATCAAAAAATACTTGATCGTATCAACACGGAGCTTAATCGTTACAATGCACTCATCTATTCTTTGCAAAACATTCCGCCCAAAGTAGGCACGCAAGATGCGCATCCACAGATTGTGAGCAAAGGCAGCCTTGCAACGCCATTGCTCGTAGGCCCGATAGGCGATGGCAAGCAGCCTGCAGCTGGTAACAAGGGGGGCAAACAGCCTTTTATGCTCGATGCGAAAGGACAAGCCGACCGCTCTGCCTGCCTTAAATATGCTACAGCCTTGCGCAATAACCTTGAGCGCATGAAGCTCAGCGTGGTGCAAGACAATGAGCACTACAAAATGACATCGTCTAAACTGAAAAAGCTCAATGACTATGCACTGCAACGCTACAACACCATTCAGCACAACATATTTGTGAATGGCGATGCCAATTACTTTGAAATCTTAGGGCAGTTTTCGCGCTATATGCAATTGGCTAAGGCTGATGCCAACGAAAAGTACGACACCGAACACGTAAAAGAGGCCAATGGCAAGGTAGAAACCATACACTCGCAATGGCGTGGCCCTATTGTTACGGGATTGGCATTCTTTGTTATCTTCTACATCATCGTTGCAGCCTTGCTAAGCAATGTGATAGTGCGTTGGCTCGTTCCACGTCGCTTCCGCACCGATGAGTTTATGAAAAAGAAGGTATGCCTCATCCTCTCGGCAGCCATGATAATCTTTGCCATAAGCATCATGGTGGCACGCTCGTTTATGAACCACAACTTCTTTCTTATGGCTTCTAAGCTACTCATTGAGTATGCTTGGTTGCTATGTGCCATCTTCATATCGCTACTCATACGCCTTACAGGCGAGCAAATAAAGAGCGGATTTCGCATTTACACCCCCATCATGCTGATGTCGTTTATCGTCATCACCTTCCGCATCATCTTTATTCCTAACAACTTGGTGCAACTCATCTTCCCGCCCATTTTGCTCGTCTTTACACTTTGGCAATGGAACGTTATCACACGCCACAACAACAACATACCTAAGAGCGACATCTTTTATACCTGGGTATCGCTCATCATCATGGTGGCATCAACACTCGTGGCATGGAATGGCTATACGCTACTCTCTGTGCAGATACTCATTTGGTGGATGTTCCAACTAAGTTGCATTCAAAGCATTACCTGCATTTACGACCTTCTGAGCGTATACGAAGAGCGCTACCTCTCAAAGAGAATTGGCGAAAAGATAAGCACAAAGGCTTCGAGTCTGAGCGCCACCAGCGTAAGGCACACCAATATTTTGCAAGCCATTCGCTTACGCCACGAAAAGCACATCAATCGCACATGGTTTTACGACCTTGTGGCGATGGCACTTGTGCCCGTGTTAGGCGTGTTCTCTATATTGCTTTCAATATGGTGGGCAGCCAATGTGTTCGACCTTACCGAAACCGTTTACAAGCTCTTCCTTACCAACTTTATTAATGTGCCCGATGTGGTGCAACTATCGTTGGCCAAAATAGTGTTGGTAGCTTCGCAATACTTCATCTTCCGCTACCTCAACTATCTTATCAAAGCTCTCTACCACAAATATCACAAGTCGAAGGTGGTAGTAAACGGTAAACCCAACTTTACCCTTGCCAACAACGTGATAGCTATTTGCGTGTGGGGCTTGTATGCCATCATTTCTATTAAGATGCTCAAAATCCCTTCAACCGCCATTTCGGTTATCTCGGCAGGTCTGGCCACAGGTGTTGGTTTCGCCATGAAGGACTTGCTCGAAAACTTCTTCTATGGCATATCTCTTATGACAGGCCGTGTGCGTGTAGGCGATTTCATTGAGTGCGATGGCATACGTGGCAAGGTTGACAGCATTACCTATCAAAGCACGCAGGTAGTAACAGCCGATGGTTGCGTCATAGCCTTTCTTAATAGTTCGCTCTTCAATAAAAACTTTAAGAACATTACCAAAAACCACTCTTACGAGATGGTGTCGGTGCCAGTGGGCGTTGCCTATGGTGCCAACGTTGATGAGGTGCGCACCTTGCTCACCGAGGCTGTTAAATCGCTCGCTTGCAAAATGCCCGATGGTCGCGACATCATTAGCCTTAAAAAGCCCGTAAGCGTTGTGTTCGACGACTTTGGCGACAACAGCGTCAATCTCTTTGTCACCTATTGGGTACTGGTTGAGCAAAAGTTTATTATGACGGGGCGTGTTAAAGAAACTATCTATAACACACTCAATGCCCACAACATTGAGATACCTTATCCGCAACGCGACCTCCACATCCGCTCGGTCGAAACAGCCATTCCTATCAGTAAATAGCCATCCCCTATTCCACTTTCATAAGAGCCATGTTTGTGCTATCATCATTAAGCACAAACATGGCTCTTTTTGTATCATTTTACATCTTTATAACCCACTCTCCATCGCTTTTTCTTCCCTTATGTTCCAATATTCCAATTTCTTTAAGGCTCTTAACAATTCTGTATACAGAAGTGCGCCCAATGCCAATAGCTTCTCCTATTTGCTCCATTGTCAATGACGGATTTTTCTTGATCACTTTTATAACCTTTGATTGGAAATCGGTTAATTCAATAGCTTGGCTACTACATGGGCGACGAAAGGTCACAGTAAATAAGCCATCAGTATCATAAATAGGCTCAGGCAGGCCTGCATCCAGCATCACCTTTCGCATTCTTGGTATGCCTGATCCAATATGCTCCACAAGATGCATTCTCGTAAAAAGTCCGAATATAAGAGGATTTCGCGACAAACTTTTACGTCCAAAATTCTTAGCTACCACAGGCAAAAGCGTTCCTGGATTGGTAATCTCCACACGGTCATCAAACATTTCTATGGTAATACTTGCGCCTTGCTCATCGTAGTCGCGATGGGCAAGAGCATTGATAATGGCTTCCTTGAATACTTCCAATGGAATTTCCCAAATTTCTTTTCTTGGTCCTGTGCCTTCAATCTCATAAGCAACTTGCAGTTTACCTTTCAGCCATTCTATAGATTTGTTGTATTGTTGCAAAAGAGGGCCACCAAAAGTTTTATCATCAAGAATGTATATCTTATCCACTCCTTTGAATAGCACACATCGCACAACTGCTTGAAAGAACACACTCTCTGGATGCTTAGCAAAAAACAACACCCCACCGCTTTTTGCAACATTATTATCATCAAAGACCCTCATGCTATCAAGCACTTGAAAATCATCTACATCAGAAACTATATGAGATGCTTTTTTAAACTCCATAAAATTGTCTCTATCCAATTGTTCCAAAAGTTTTACCTTCGGCAAAGGTATGGAATCAAAATATATGCGCTCGTGCCGTTGAAATACTTCTCGAATCTCTTCTACATTCGTCAGTTTTTGACTATTTGCCCCTTCACGTAAGTATTGTACATCCCGAAAAGAAATAGGGCTTATTCTTACCTGATGGCACTTCTATCACCCAAACATTCTTACCACAAACATCCACATCATACATATTGTAGTGACACATCGGTGATATTTCTCCTATTGAACCCTGTATTGCTGATCGTTTACTATTGTCTATCTCAGCACCAACAATCTCGTTATTATCATTCACTCCAATAAGTAGATACCCTCCAGCTGCATTCAAAAAACTGCAAACTTCCTCCGTAAGTTCGCGAACTTTCGAGGGGACACCACGCTTAAAGTCTACATTGTATCCCTCACCTCCACTTACTAATTCTTTTATATCTTTTGCGCTTAACATGTTGATTTTAAATCATTATTTTATTTTCAACGCAAAAGTAAAAATATCTATTTAGAAGTTCGTCAAAAGTTCGTCAAAAGTTCGCCAGAAGTTCTTTTTTTTATTCATATCTAATAACCTCCCCCTATTCACCTTGCATAAGAGCCATGTTTGTGCTATCATCATTAAGCACAAACATGGCTCTTGCTGTATCATCACATGGCTATTATTGCATCACAACACAGCTTTTGTTGCCTCACATTACATCAACTATATACAATAAATCACTTTGTTTAATATTTTAACATCTTTTATTACCCCCCCGGTTAGAATTAGTACTTATTATATAAATTTGCAGTGTGAAAGACTATGGAGATGAACAATTATGCATAAGTGGGGTACGCAATGAGACTTTCACAAAGCGACTTAAGCTAAATACTAATTAATCATAAATTTATCTGTCTATCTATGAAAAGATTTACTTTTCTTTTTGCTTTGCTCGCGCTTTTTGCAAGCATAAGCACAACAAAAGCTCAGACACCTACCGCCACGCCAATCACGGACGCTGAGGTGCCAACGGGCTACTATTTCATAGCCAGCACCGCAGATGCTGCCTACAACATCACATCGCCTTACATTGCTGCCAATGGTAGTGGAGCCATGAAGTTGGTTGCACAAACTGCCGTTACCACAGATGTGTCAAGCAGTAAAGTAGGTTTATGGTATATCAAAAAAACGGGTACAACAAGCAACAACAAGGCCTCTTATAGCATTAAGAGTGCTGAAACATCCACTTATTGGACATCAGGTCCTGCTTGTCCGTTAGGCAGTGGAGTAGGCGTTTACAACATTGTTCAAGCCGACGACCAAAGCGGTTATTACTTTAGCGGAAATGGTGGTGGCATCACCAACAATGCCTATGTTAATGCCACTTCTGCCACCGCTTTCGGTCGCAGCAACAGTGGTTCATACAACAAGTGGAAGCTTATTCCTGCTGGTGTAAAAGACGTTACTTTGGCTTATACCGCTGGTAGCCGTACGTTCAATGTTGCACAATTAAGCGCAACGGGCAAACAAATCTCTACTGCACTTGATTTTTACACAAACATCACTCCCTCTACCGTTACAGTAACCGATGATGCAGATACCTATGCCGTAACTGCTACCGCCAACTTCCCCTTTGAAGAGGGCAAATGGTATAAGGTAAAATTGCGTTGGAAAGATGCAAACGACAATAAAAACGCCCAAGCAGATGGCGTTTACACCTATCGTTCGCTCACATGGGATGGTGTTTGGAACTCACACGTCAATACACGCGACGTTGTTACTGAGAGCAACTATGCACTATGGTCGTTTAAACTAAAAGAAGGCACTGCCAACCAAGTGTATATGTGCAACGCTGTGAACAATGGACAAGCTTATGTGCGCATTGACAACACTGATAACAACGGCAAAGCCTACATGAGCCAAACGGGTACTGCCTTTATCTGCACAAAGGGTAAAACAAGTGATGGTTACGAAAATGGCTTCCGTTTGCAAGACCTCAACGTTGAGAATGCTAACCTCAACGATATTAGCGGAGAACTTGGCTATTGGAATGATGGTGGTAGTAAAACAGATGCGGGTTCTACCTTTACGCTCTACGCACCAGAGGCTCAACCTCAAACTGCTACAATTAATACCTTCGTTGCTACCAATAGTGCAAATAGCGAAGCTCTCACCATTAACAACGTAAACGAAACTATCCTTACCACTACTGCAGGTAATGACAAAGTAGCTCATTCTACTACCAATACAAATACTTTCTTCACAACATCAGATTATACCTATAATAACGGCACACTAAACTTTAGTTATACCTCTACCGCCCCCTACACTCTATCAGACGACGGCACCAAGCATTGGATGGTTATTCGCTCACGTTATGATAGCAACAACGACCGCTACCTCAAGGCTAAAGACGATGGCAAAATCCAATCGCGCAACAACTCTTTAGACCGCACTTCGCTCAGCTCAATCAGAAGTTTCAATGAATTTGATGCCAACAAGTGGGCTATTATCCCTGCAGATAGAAGCTTCAATACTTTCTACTTGGTAAACAAGGCATACGATGGCAAGAAAGCCTATCTTTCTGCTCAAACGCAAGGCACTGAAGTAGAGATGTCAAGCACAAATGCAACTGCTTTCTACCTCCAGCCCAACACTGAATTCAGCGATATTACAGGCGGTTTCACCATCCAACCCGACGCAAGCAACACTCACGCTGTAGGCGACCACGGAGGTGGCAACCTCAACTATTGGTGCAATCGTGGTTCGTCTGAACTTAACGATAATGGTTCTGTATTCCGTGTGGCAGACCTCTTAACCGACTGTAAGACCATTGCTACCAACAACACCAACACGCAATATGTAGGCGACATTGCAACTGCTGCCAACACCACTTTGGGCGAGCAAACTTCGGTTGAAGCGTTCTTTACTAAGTACGATGAGTTGGCTACTGCAGGCACGCTTTACTCTACTCCTGCTACAGATAAACTCTACCGCATCACCTTTACGCGTGGCAATGTATCGCCCGCACTCACCAATGCCACTGCCAATGGCGATGGTACTATCAACATTGGTTCGGGCTCAACTCCCGATGAGCGCCGCGTAACCTACGTATCGCAAGCTACCAACACCCCATCGGCTATCGTACGTTTTGTACCTGTTAGCAGCGAAGCGGGTTCTTACCTCATTCAAGATGTCAATTCAGAACTCTACTATGGTAGCAAGGGCGATGATAGCAAACTCTATGCAGTAAAAGATACACAATGGGCTGGCCACTATGCTGTAGCCAATAGCATTAATGGCACACTAACCAACCTAAGCCTTAAAAACACTAAGGCCACAAGCATCACCGAACAATACCTATGGTGCTGCGGCGAAAGCGAGAGTAGCATTTTTTCAGACTACAACTATGTACGCTTCCATAGTCCATACAATGGCAATGCCGAAACAGGCGACCTAAACTCTATTGAAGCAGGTTGTGTTCTTAAAATTCAAGAGGTAACATCGCTTCCCCTCACCATCTCTGAGGCTCAGTATGCTTCGCTCTGCTTGCCATTTAGCGTAACACTTCCCGAAGGCGTAACTGCCAATAAGGTAACTGCCGTTACTGGCGACGACAAGGAACTCGCACTCGAAAGCATTGGCAACACCATCGCTGCAAGCGAGCCCGTAATTCTTCAAGGCCCTGCTGCCGACTACACCCTCACCATTAACAATGCCAACGGCACTAAGACCACCGATAACCTCCTTACTGGTGCATCGGTTAAGCGCACTGGCATCGCCGACACCTACTATGCTCTTGGCTACAAGGCAATTAATGGTGCTACCGAAAAGACCGCAGGCTTTTACAAAGTGAGCACTACCAACATGCCTGCTAACAAGGCATACTTGCTCAAGAACAACATACCTACCTCGGCACAAGCTGCCATGATGTTCAGCTTCAACTTTGGTGGCAATACCACTGGCATCAACAATGCCACTGCTACCGACAACGATGCTGACAGCAACGTTTACTACGACCTCAACGGCCGCCGCGTGCTCTATCCTGCTCACGGCATCTACGTAAAGGGCAATGGCAAAAAGGTT
>DJEH01000045.1:0-134 GCA_002431845.1 Prevotellaceae bacterium UBA5903
CAGCTGAGCTAAACGCCCTCTTTGATTGGTTACTTGTTCGTTTACTTTTGTATGAAAAACTTGGGTGGGCGTTGACGGATTCGAACCGCCGACCCTCTGCTTGTAAGGCAGATGCTCTGAACCAGCTGAGCTAA
>DJEH01000045.1:173-3176 GCA_002431845.1 Prevotellaceae bacterium UBA5903
ACCAGCTGAGCTAAACGCCCGTTGTTTTTCTCAAAAGCGATGCAAAGATATGAACTTATTTTTAAACTACCAAACGTTTTGTCGTTTTTGTGCAATAATTTTTAAAATTTGCTCATTTTCTATCTATCCAAAGGATATAGATGGCTGCTGAAAGCACGCAAAGCACAATGCTGAAGGTTGTTCCTATGGCAGATGTGAATATAGAGCATGAGAAGCCCAAAGCAAAGATTGCTCGCCATGATAGCATATAAGTGTTTTGTGCTGTACCTCTTTGGCAATGCTGTGCCTTTGTTACCCAATCCATGAGATGGCGCGAAGACACACCGCCAATGCCACATCCAACTATGATGTAGGCAAGACACGCAGTGATAGTATTCTCTTGCAGTCGTAAGATTAGAGCTATTACGATGAGCGTATAACACAAGCTTATAATAACCTTTTGTCCTAACCGGCGTTGCATGAATATTTGTATTAAGAATGCGGTTAATACACCAATAGCTACGCATGCAAAGAAAAAGCAGTTGTATAACCCGATATTGATGATAGAGCTTGCCAAAAATCCCAGTACCCATGGCGCTGCAAACATGGATAAACTTAGCGGGAGGCTTTTGGGTAGAAAAAAGCGATCAAGTGTTATGATAGGCACTTTTACGGGTGCTTTGATAGGCACATTTGTTTGTGCTACAAGTACAAAGGAGAGTGCACATGGAATAAGTACCCACCAGTAAGTCTGTTTGATAGGCACCAATAGTAACAAGATAAAACCAAACAGAAAACCTAATGGAATGCCCAAACGTCCTGCCCATCCATATATAAGGTCGCCCTTGTTGCGTTGTTTAGAGGGTAGTATGTCATTAACCAATGTAGTGCCAAGAGCTGTTTGCGATAGGCCAAATGCAGCTCCTTGCACCAC
This sequence comes from Prevotellaceae bacterium UBA5903, assembly GCA_002431845.1. Lineage (GTDB taxonomy): Bacteria > Bacteroidota > Bacteroidia > Bacteroidales > Bacteroidaceae > Alloprevotella. The sequence goes on from DJEH01000045.1 coordinate 1,087, forward strand.
CTGCAGAGCTACAAATTGCCATAATTGGTTAGAAAGCACATAGCCAATGCACGTTATGGGTCCTAACAAGAGTAATGAACGGAGATAGATGCTCTTGCGTGAGCGTCGTTCCATGATGTGTGCGCCAAATGGTCCTGGTAAAAACATGCCGATAGAGAACGCTAATACGCTCCATCCTGCAACAGAATAGTCAGAATTATATGTGGTGTTAATATGTGTAACGATGATAGGAATAAATGCATACACAAATATATGTAGCAGCCAATTGGCCACGCACATATTGATGAATTTTGAGCCTGAAAGGTGATTGTGTATTTGTAAAGCCATTAATGTAGTTAAGTCGTTAGTTTAGTAAGAACTGTAAAAAAGTTAAAAGCAAATGGAGATAGTATCCCCATTTGCTTTTAAGGTCAGTTTTTGTCTTTAGCAGTAAGCGTAGTGTTTTTATGAAAACTAAGGCTTACGTGCTTAGTATTTTTCGTTTTCGTTGGGGAAGTCACCCGATTTTACATCGCTTACGTAGTTGCCAATAGCATCTGTCATAATCGTATACAGGTCTGCATAGCGGCGTAAGAATTTAGGAGAGAAGCCTTTGTTCTTGCCCAACATATCGTCAATAACAAGCACTTGACCATCGGCAGGTCCACCACCAATGCCAATGATAGGCACATCAACACTTTCTACAGCTTTTTGAGTGATGACGGCGGGAATTTTTTCAAGCACAATGCCGCAACATCCTGCTTCAGCCAATAGCTTCACGTCTGAGAGCAGTTTGTTAGCTTCTGCATCTTCTTTTGCACGAACGGCATACGTACCAAATTTATTGATGCTTTGAGGAGTCAGTCCTAAATGGCCAAACACAGGGATGCCAGCGTCTAAAATGCGTTTTACAGCATCAATGATTTCAACGCCACCTTCAAGTTTTACGGCGTCGCACCCCGTTTCTTTCATAATGCGTATAGCGTTTCTGACAGCCTCTTTGTCATCTACTTGGTAAGAACCAAAAGGCATATCACACACAACAAATGCGCGTTTAACAGCGCGAGCCACAGCTTGTGCATGATAAATCATTTGGTCTATGGTAATAGGCAAAGTAGTCATGTTGCCAGCCATCACATTAGATGCGCTATCGCCTATTAATATAGCATCCACGCCAGCTTCGTCTACAATTTTAGCTGTAGTATAGTCGTAAGAGGTTAGCATGGCAATTTTTTTGCCTTCTGCCTTCATCTCTTTTAGGCGTTGTGTAGTAACCTTACGTGTATCGTCTACTAAATATCCAGACATAGTAAATTAATAATATGATTATTTTTTTGATAAAATCAATTGGCACATTTGCGCCACTTTTATTTTTGTAAAGTCGTGAATGATGAGTTTGCAATAAGGAGCAATGACTTCAGCTCGATTAGTAGTGTCAAGTCCAACTACCGTAGCTCCGCTGTCGCATCCAGCTTTCAACCCGCTGATAGAATCTTCAAACACAATGCAATTTTTTGCGTTAACTTTCAATTGTTCTGCTGCATTTAGGTAGCAATCGGGGGCTGGTTTAGAGCGTTTTGCGTTTTCAGCTGTAAAGATGTGGTTGAAGAGCGACGCAAATTCAGGGTGCTTTTTAAAGAGCACGTTCATCTTTTCTTGATTAGAACTTGTCACCACAGCCGTTGGGATGTTATGCGCTCTCAAGGCTTTTACAAAGTCCACTACACCTGCAACATAAGGGTATTGCATTTGTTGTTCAAAGATGTTAATTTCATTAACAACTCGTTCTTGGCTACAACGATCATTAGGATAGTATTCAGCAAGAATTTGCTTGAGTGTGTGTCCTTTAATGTTTTGTGCAAAGTTAGGTTGATTAGGAAAATCTCGTTTCCCAACCGACTGCCAAAATGTAGTATATTGTCCTTCTGTGTCAATTATTACTCCGTCGAGGTCGAAAAGAGCGGCTATCTGCATATCATGTCAATATGAAATGGGTAATAAGTTGTTGGTACTTGTCAAAAATTTTATGTTTTGAATAAAATTTTTTGTGTAAGCCTATAAGTAGGTATTCAAAATTAATTTATACAATCATGTCCTACATTAATTGATAT
>DJEH01000046.1:0-4246 GCA_002431845.1 Prevotellaceae bacterium UBA5903
GATATTGGTTGTACATATTGTATGTTATAGTTACCAGTTATTTCTATTTATTCGGATACTATAAAGAGCAAAGATTATTACGTTGAGGGAGCAGCTTGTGCACTATGCCAAAATGGTTTATGGCAGGACTATGGCGAGATGAAAATAAAAGGAAGAGGAAATTTTATGCGATAAAGATAGTGACGATACATAAGTGAGGAATAAATTTTACGACGAAGTTGATTATGTAAAGAGTTTTTTCTCAACTCGTATGGAATGGCTTAAGTCAGAGTTTGAAAAAATGTAAAACTTGTAAGGATAAAAAGAGCCGGTACATATAATAAAGTACCAGCTCTTTTGGTTTATTATTTAAAAGACAATGGATTTTTTTTTGATAAACGTTTGATAAAAGCTCCATTGTCATAGATGTTCCAACATGGAATATTAGCTTGTTTGCAGCTATGCTTCCATGTTTTTTTTATCCTTGTAGATAGAGAAGAGGGCAATACAACAAGTTGCGGGGTGAGATGGGTTGCTATTGTTTTAAATGGAACATTGCATCTGTCATCAACAACCAATATGTCAATTTGCAAAGGTTGTATAGTTTTATCTGTATTTTCTGTGAAATGGCAATTGGGCGAGAGTATGTATATGCGTTTATTATTAAATACTATAAGATTGCCACTCTTAAATATGTGATGGGATGATTTTATGTTCTTTGTGTCCATTAACCATAGAGGGACTATCATGTCATTTGCTTGCCAAAAGTTTTGTTTTATGTAAGAAAGTTTTGTTTGCGTGCTTTTCTTGTCATTGTTAGAAAAGAGGTATGATACTTGTTTTGATTGAACAAAATGTATTATTGTAGAATGAGGCGTTTTATACACTATGATACATGGTGCAATGCTTTGTGTAGTGTTATATATATACTCAATTACAAGCGATAAAGAGATAAAACTAAAGAAGGTGATGATGAGCTTCTTTCGTATCTTTCTTCTTTTGGTTTCAAACAGTGTATATACAATAATGGGCAACACGATAATAAGCAAGAGTGTGAATATTGTAGCGTGAACATGTAACATACTTCCTGGCCATGAACCAATATATTTGAGGCTATTGGTAAGGGCGGACAAAACATGTTCCATACAATATGCTATGGCTGTTTGTATGGTTGCTATAGGTGTTATAAAAAATAGCAACGCACCGCAAAGTAATAAATAAGCCGCAGGAATAACTACAAAGTTAGCGACAATAGCGTATGGTGAAAATGTGTGGAAATAGTGAGCTACTAATGGAAAAGTACCCCATTGGGCACTTAATGAAATAGTTATGACAGGGTATATGATGTTTCTAAAGAATATATATAGGCTTTTGCATACTTTTGTTGAAAAAGAAGGAGCAGACTTTGATTTCTTTGTCCAAGTGGGCAAGGGATAGCGTCTCCACACGTATTGATTAGCAAGGAGAATGGCAAATACAGCAGCAAACGAAAGTTGGAAACTCACATCAAAAAGAGCTAAAGGGTCGCATAGCAAGATGATTATACCAGATAATGACAAGTTGTTAATGCCGTTCCCACTGCCTCGTCCTATGGAACGGCCCAACTGCAAAAAGCTAAGCATATAGGCAGCTCGTATGAGCGATTGCGAACACCCTGATAGCAGTACAAACATCCAAAGCATGAGCAGTATACATGCTGAGCTAACATAACGCGTTCGGCGAGTACTATTGAAAATGGGCGTAAAAATTAGATTGAATACTGCAAAAAGAATGCTCAGATGCAATCCCGAAAGTGCTAGAATATGATTAGTACCTGTTTGTGAAAACATATTGCGGGTGTCGGCTGTAAGCATTGATTTGTCCCCCAAGGTCAAAGCTGATAGTATCGCAAGGTCGGAGTTACCAAAATAGTTTGTGTAGGTGTTGATGAGTTCTTGTCTCATACGTAACATCCAAACCTTGAATGAAAAAGGTTCTTGAGCAGGCAAAACCTTTAAATATCCATCTTTCACATAGCAATACCCGCTAATGTGATGTGTGAGAAGATAGTTAGAAAAATCAAATTCTCCAGGATAGTTTAATTGTCTCTTGATTTTTATAGTGCCTATAAATGCTACTTCTTCACCAATCTTAGGTTGTCCAGCATGATTATCTTTCAGAAATATACGTACGTTACATCGCTTTTTTTGTGTCCTTGATGGTCGTAGCTCAACATCATAGACGCAGCTTTTATCGCTCTTCTTTTGAATATTTACCACATGTCCTAACCAAATTTGCTGTTTATCATTCCAATCAACTTTCACTTCTTGCCATGCGTTTTGTGTAAGTGAAGCAAGACTAAAAATTATTGCAAGCGAAGCAAACATCCATGGCACGAAACGTTTGTTACCATTATTTTTAAGCCTTAAATAGCTAATAATGGATATAGCAGAACAAATACAAGCAGAAACAGCCCATCCGATGACACCAAAGCCCGCAAATGTTCCTATCACCCCACCCATAAAGCAGCAGATTAAATATGGGAATAAGGGCGCTTGTCTCCATAGAGACTCGGGGAGTTGGTGATGTATACTGCTTTCTAACATAGAAGAGGGTGTTTTATTTACAAAAATATACAATTATCAAGATTTAATCCACTTGTGTCACCATGATTGTGGCACTTAAATAGAGCAAAGGTAAAAAACTTGCCTTTTTCGCTTTGTACTTCTCTCACCTTGCACTAATTTTGCAAAGCAATTATGAAGCCATGCAAAAAGCGAGAATATGAACCCATTAGACATCATAAATAAGTATTATGCTGATAACGATCCACTTCGTGAACTGCTTATAAAACATAGTGTTCAGGTTACAGATCGTGCAATAAAAATAGCAAACGAACAAAAAGCGTTGGCTATTGACAAGGCATTTGTGGCCCAAGCCGCCATGCTTCACGATATAGGCATATTCTTAACAGATGCTCCGGGCATATATTGTTACGGCAAGGAACCCTATTTATTGCACGGCTATCTAGGTGGCCAGCTCATGCGCAAAGAGGGATATGACGATATTGCTCGTGTGTGCGAACGCCATACGGGTACGGGGCTTACGTCAGCTACAATAAAGGCTTTGCAATTGCCATTACCTCCAGCCGACTATTGTCCAGAAACAATCGAAGAGCAGCTTATCTGTTATGCCGATAAATTCTATTCGAAGAGTCATCCCGATCGTGAGCGCTCAGCTGCTGATACAGCTAAGAGCCTTGAAAAGTTTGGACACGAAGGTGTTGATATCTTTTGGAAGTGGGTTGAACTATTTGAACCAAATTTGTTATAAGAGAGAAATTTATTAGACCTCTTTCTTGTCTGTTTTTATCTCATATATTGAGTCTTTTAATGCGATTTATTTTCATCATATTATTCTCATTATTCACCACGTTGGGCATCACTGCAAGCTATTGGCGTTCTCTTCCCAATACGAGTAGTCTGGTGGGTTCAAGCCTTTCGGCAGATAGTGTACGTACTGACTCTGGGCAGAATACGAAAGCTACTAAAGTACATTCTCAGCTACGTATACCACATGATTCATTGAGCAATGCCGACACGTTGCGTAATGATTCAGTGCATGCCGACACCGTAAAAGCAAAGCCCGGCATCGACTCGCCAGTAGAATATCAAGCAGCCGACTCAATGGTTTACGACGCTTCAAGCGGATTGGCTTATCTGTATGGACGCGCACAAGTAAACTACCAGAATATGCAACTATCGGCAGCAAAGATATCTATGAATATGGATTCGAGCATGGTACATGCCGAGGCTCGCCCCGACTCTACCGCAGAGGGTGGATTGGCAGAGAAGCCTCTTTACAAGCAAGGAGGTGATGAATATAATAGTGAGAAGATGGCCTTTAATTTTAAGACTAAAAAAGGCTTCATCCATAATGTAGATACCAAGCAAGGTGATGGCTTTATGAAGAGTGAGCGTTCAAAGCGAGCTGCCGACGGAACGCTCTATTTGGAACATGCTCGTTATACTACATGTGATGCCAAACACCCACACTTCTACTTGGCGTTATCGCGTGCAAAGGTGCGTCCTGGTAAAGAAACCATATTTGGCCCGGCTCACCTCGTGGTGGAGGATGTCCCCCTTCCATTGGCTATACCTTATGGATTCTTTCCATTCAATAAAAAATACTCTTCGGGATTTATCATGCCTTCTTATGGCGACGAAACTTCTCGTGGCTTTTATCTGCGAGATGGAGGTTATTACTTGGCTTTAAGTGATTATATGGA
>DJEH01000046.1:4389-7202 GCA_002431845.1 Prevotellaceae bacterium UBA5903
ACAGTAGAAGGTGAGAAAAACATGCCCGACTATGCTGTAACAAAGAGTTTGAAGTTGCAATGGACTCATACCAAGGATAGCAAGTCGAGTCCAAACACCACCTTCTCGGCGCGTGTAAACTTTGCATCAGAGAATTACGAACGCAAAAACCTTGAAAGCCGCTATAATCCGCTTTCATACACGCAGAGCACCCGTGCAAGTTCCGTAAGTTTTGGTCATAACTTCTCTAATATAGGGCTTAGCATTTCAGCCTCTGCCAACCTTACGCAAAACATGCGCGACTCTACCATTGCCATGACTCTTCCCGATGTCAGCATATCATTGGCCAGATTTTACCCATTCCGTCGCAAGCATCAGGTGGGCAAGGAGCGTTGGTACGAAAAGATATCTATGTCGTATACAGGTCAGATGTCTAACTCGATTACTACCAAAGAGAGCCAGTTGCTAAAGTCAAACCTTATTAAGGATTGGAAAAACGGCTTTCAGCATCGTATACCTATTGATGCTACTTTTCAGTTGTTTAAGTATATCAACATATCGCCCACGTTCTCGTTTCGCGACATCATGTATGCCTCGCGCATCAATCGCTCGTGGGATCAACGCCTGCAACAAGAACTTTGCGACACTACATACGGCTTTTACAATGTGTATGATTGGAATGTAGGCGTATCTGCCAATACCACCCTTTATGGTTTTTACAAGCCATGGAAAAAACTCTTTGGCAGCAAGATACAGGCCATACGCCACGTGTTCAAGCCTTCAGTCACCTTTAGCTATGCGCCCGATTTCACAACATCGCGCTATGGTTATACCAAGCACTATGAGCGTGTTGATGCCAATGGAAACTCAACGCTTGTGAGCTATTCGCCTTATTCAAATGGCATTTATGGCTATCCATCAGGAACCAAGCAAGGCCTTATCTCAATGTCGGTATCTAACAACTTAGAGATGAAGGTAAAGTCAGATCGCGACTCTACGGGCTACCGCAAAATTTCGCTCATTGACGAACTTTCTGCCTCGCTTTCCTATAATATGGCGGCTAAAACACAGCCTTGGAGCAATTTGAGCACACGTCTTCGTTTAAAGCTTGGCAAGAACAAAACCTTCTCAATGGCGGCTGTATTTGCCACGTATGCCTATAAGTTCAACGAAAACGGACAGGTGGTAACATCCGATCGTACAGAGTGGAGCTATGGGCGTTTTGGCCGTTTCCAAGGTATGTCGCAAAACCTTTCGTACACGTTCAACAACCAAACGTGGAGCAAATGGATGGACTTTTTGCATGGCCGGAAGAGAGGCACATCTTCTACAACCGATAGCAAATCGAATACAGATGATGACGATACAGAAGATGCTAATATCGACCCCGACTTGAAGAATGCACGACGTGGTGGAAACAAAAAGAAAGAGAAGGCCAAGGTGGATGCAGATGGTTATTTAGCTTTCTCCATTCCATGGTCGTTAAGCCTATCTTATGGCATAACTATGGCAGAAGACCGCACCCGACAGATAAATGTGCGCCGTATGCGCTACCCTTACTCTTTTACGCAAACGCTTAATGCCTCTGGCTATGTGCGCATATCAGAGGGGTGGAACATCACGTTCTCTTCTGGCTACGACTTTGAGGCACACAAACTTTCTATGACCACTATGTCGCTTGCTCGCGACCTTCACTGCTTTGAGATGTCGGCATCTGTTGTGCTAAAGCCTTATTCATCATTCAACTTCACCTTCCGTGCTCGTGCATCCGAACTTGCCGATGCATTGAAGTGGGAGAAACGCAGCTCTTATTCAAGCAATGTTGAATGGTATTAAAGCCAAATAAAGGATAAATAAAAAATAAAATAAAGTGCTTTAGGCAAGAAACATCATAAAAAGTCGTTATAATACTATATAGGCATTTAGAGCCCACATGCTCTTCTTGCACCATAACCAAAAACTAATTATAGAAGATATATATGAAGTACATGAAATCTCTTTTAACCACTACTTTAGGCGCATTAGCGTTCGCAGCCTCTTTTGTATCATGCAGCAATGATAACAATGGTAGTTACGAATTGCACAATACTTATTTCTATCCTATTTCAGACGGCAAGCAAGTATATGCCGACCAAACAGCAGACTCTGTCAAGGTGGTGAGCACAGACAATTTTTCGTTTACCACACCCAGTGATGCCACATGGTTCACGGCAGCCAATAAGAGCAACGTAAAGGCTCCTTTCTCAGTTACTGTTCCTGAGGGTTATGTAGTCACCACTCCTATCTACCTCAGCATTCAGCCCAACACCACAGGTGCTATGCGCAGAAGCTACTTTACTGCCACCAGTGTATTTGGCAAGGTTGGTGCTGTCAGTCAGATAATCACGCAAGCTCCATATCTTAATATCTCAACGCCTTCGTGCCAGGTTGTAACAGATGGTGCAGGTGCCACTCACTATACATTCACATTAGACGGCATTTCCTCTGATGGTATGTATCATGCCAAAGATACGCAGGGCAACGACATCACATCAACTCCCTTTATCACCTTTACAGTATACTCTGATGATGCAACACTAACATCTTCTGAGTCGTGGCTTGAGGTAAAGCAAGAGGCAACAACAGGCACAACAACCACAGCTCCTTCATTTAAGTATGGCGAACTGCAAAAAGTCAATTTGTCTATAGCCAAGAATGAAACAGGAGCATCGCGTTCGGCTGTTCTCACGCTCACCTCTAATGGGGTAAGTACTTCAGTTACTGTAACGCAAAACAAATAAGTAGGTATTCAAAATTAATTTATACAATTAAGTCCTACATTAATTGATATGCCT
>DJEH01000046.1:7349-7500 GCA_002431845.1 Prevotellaceae bacterium UBA5903
ATTTTGAACACCTACTTAGCATCGTTTGCAAGGGCATATTTTAAGTTTGAATTTAGTTGGTAAAGTAAAATTTGAACCTTTGTGCAATATGCCATATCGCCAATAATGTTTATCTTTGCCATTGCAATGGCCTCGTAGCTTAGCTGAATAG
>DJEH01000065.1:0-1308 GCA_002431845.1 Prevotellaceae bacterium UBA5903
GCGGAAACAATGTGCTAAGGCATGGACATAATTATATAAAATAATTTTGAATATCTACTTTTAGACTACTCTAAAAAAACAGGGGGTATTCAAAGAGCAAACGAGCCAACAAGCAACGGCCGATTTTGCCAGTTGCATTGGGTGGCTCGTTTGTATTTTTAATTTAGAATTTTCCCTCAATAATTTCGCTCAACACATCCTTGATGTCGAGTTCTGAAGCACGCACTTGTTGAGGTATGAAACTTGTTGGAGTCATACCAGGGGTAGTGTTGATTTCGAGCATATTGATTTGTTCCTTTCCTTTCTCGCCCGACAAGATATAATCAATGCGAATAAGGCCGTAGCAACCTAAGGTGTGATAGATAAACTTAGTGGTTTCGCTCACGCGCTTAGCTGTTTCGGGTGATATGCGAGCGGGGGTAATCTCGTCTACCTTGCCGTTGTACTTAGCATCGTAGTCAAAAAATTCTTGGTTTGTAACAACTTCGGTTATAGGCAATGTGAAGAGTTCGCCGTTGGCTCTCTTAAAGCAACCGCAAGTTATTTCGGTGCCACTCATCATTTTTTCTACCATAACCTCGTCGCTTTCAAGCATGGCCTTTTCGATAGCTGCACGTATTGCGTCGGCAAACTTTACCTTAGTGACACCAAAGCTCGAACCGCCAGCATTAGGCTTTACAAAGCAAGGGATGCCCATGCGTTGAGCCAATTTCTCTTCGGTTTCGGTGGTAACTTCGTCGCCTTTGCGTATCAAAACAGAGTCTGAGATGTGAAGGTTGGGGTAGGCACGCAAAAAGTTGTTGAGTGCGAACTTATTGAATGTTAAAGCTTCAACAAGCACTCCACTCGTAGAGTAAGGCATGCCAATAAGGTCGAAGTAGCCCTGAAGAATGCCGTTTTCGCCTGGAGTGCCGTGGATAGTTATATATGCAAAGTCAAACTTGTGCTGACCATCTGATGCGGTAAATGTAAAGTCGTTGCGTTCAATGTTGCATGTTTCGTTCTTGTAGAATACATGCCATTGGTCACCCTTTATTTCTACAATGTAACAATTGTATTTTTCTGTGTCCATGAAAGACAATATGCCCTCTGCAGAGCGCAGAGAAACATCGTGCTCAGAGGAGTTTCCTCCAGCAACAATAGCGATTGTGCGTTTCATAATGCTATATATAATATTGTAATATCACTTTCTTATTTTATTTGTTTCTCACCACTTTGTTTGGCCCATAAATGTGTGCTGCTATGGCTTAAACGCATATCCTTGTAATTCAAAATGCAAAAAGTACTGGCGTATCACGGCCGTGATAC
>DJEH01000065.1:1368-14104 GCA_002431845.1 Prevotellaceae bacterium UBA5903
GCGTGATACGAGCGTATCGTGGGTGTGATACGCGCGTATCGCGGGCGTGATACGCCAGCACTTTACGTGTTTTGCAATGAAAACTCCCTTTTTTTGAGGGAGTTAGCTGCGTTTTTAGCGGTTATTACTTTTTGGGAGTTAGCTATATTACCTCTCTTTGGGCAAGGTGTGACGAGCTTTGTATGCTATTTAAAAGGATAGCGGTTTACTTCAAGTTTTGTGCTCCTTCTAAGTAGGTGTCCCACTTCTTTAGTAGGGCTGTCATGTCGGCAGGTAGGTCGGTGGTAAAGTCCATCTCCTTGCCTGTAAGCGGATGCTTAAAACCAAGGGTACGTGCATGTAGTGCCTGTCGCGGACATATGTTGAAGCAGTTGCGGATAAAGCTATTGTAGCTGCCACTTTGCGTTCCGCGCAGTATTTGTTCGCCACCATAACGCTCGTCGTTGAAGAGTGGATGACCAATGTGCTTCATGTGCACCCTTATTTGGTGTGTGCGTCCTGTTTCGAGTATGCACTCAACAAGGGTTACGTATCCATAGCGTTTTAATACTTTATAGTGGGTTACAGCATGTTTGCCAATGCCTGAAGTAGGATCGAATACCGCCATTTGCATGCGGTCGCGCGGGTTTCGGGCAATGTTGCCTTCAATGCGCCCCTCGTTTTCTTGAAAGTTTCCCCATACAAGGGCGTTATATCTGCGCCGTGTGGTTTTATTAAAGAATTGTACGCCCAGTTTGGTCTTGGCATCGGGGGTTTTGGCCACAACAAGTAAGCCCGAAGTGTCTTTGTCAATGCGATGAACCAATCCTACGGCAGGGTCGTTGGGGTCGTACTTAGGGTCGTCCTTTAGGTGCCATGCAATAGCATTAACCAATGTGCCCGTGTAGTTGCCGCATCCAGGGTGAACCACCAAACCAGCAGGCTTGTTCACCACGAGCAATTCGCTATCTTCGTACACAATGTCGAGCGGAATGTTTTCGGCTTCTATTTTGTTTTCGTAGCGCGGGCGGTCAAGCAATAGTGTCACTACATCAAAAGGCTTCACACGGTAATTGCTCTTTACCGGTTGGTCGTTTACGTGTATAAATCCAGCTTTTGCTGCTGCTTGTATGCGGTTGCGCGAGGTATCTTTTAGATGGTCAAGCAGAAACTTGTCTACACGCAATAATTGCTGCCCTTTGTCTGCTACAACGCGGTAGTGCTCGTAGAGTTCTGCCCCTTCGTCGCCATCTTCTTCATCTATAATGTTGTTGTTCAGAACTTCTTCGTTTTGAAGACTCATAGTCTTTTTTTGTTATCTTTCGTTGTTGATTATTCGTTGCTTTCGGTGGCAGATGTGTTTGCCTTTGGGTAGCTTTCGTCTGTATTTTCTTCGTCCACCTCGGGTTCTTTAGGAGCATTGAGTATGTAGTCAAGGCTATCGTTGCCATTATATTCCTCATCAACTCCGCCTTTGCCCACTACTAAGGTGATGGGGCTATTTACCGAAATCTTTGTGCCAGCTTGCACGTTCTTTCCGTTTACTTTTACACCATACACCCATTCGGGGTCGCCAACAATGTATTCGGTGGCAGCCAGTTTAAAGCCTAATACGCGTAGTTTGTCTTCGGCTTCGCGTCGTGAACAGTTGTCGGCTATGTCGGGTATGGCTAATTGTCGCGGTCCGTCGGCATTGATAGTAACGTAGATTACCCTTCCTGGTTTAACCTTGTCGCCGGCCTTGATGCTCTGTTCAAGCACCGAAAATGGTGCTGCGTTATACACATAGCCCGTGTCTGTTACCTCCATCTTAAGCCCCATAGCTTCGAGTTTCTTTTCAGCCACGGTTTGGTCTATACCACACACATTGGGCACGATGATTTCTTCGCCGTGGTGGGTGTAAATGTTTATAAATAGCAAGCCAACTAACCCCAAAGCGATTGTTGCACCAATTATGCCTAAAATGTTTTTGACAATGACTTGGCTAAATATTTTCTTGAAAAATTCGTTGATAGTCATACTTTCGTATAAAGTTATCTTTGCATAAATGCACATCTAAGCGGGTGCTTCAAATATCAATATAATCATGATGACAAATATTTAAATAGTTTTGAACACCTACTTATGCACCTTATAGGTGCTTTTATCCTATGTGCAAAGGTAATAAAAAAAACGAGTTTACAATGTTATATGCTGCTATTCCCAATCGTGGTGCAATAAAAAAGGATGCTTTGTTATGAAAGCATCCTTTTATGTTAAATGTCAGAGAATGACCATTTGTTCATTACTTAATAAGGTCGAGCGTATCGCTTGCAATAAGCAACTCTTCGTCGGTAGGAACAACTACAACCTTTACCTTGCTGTTTGGGGTAGAGATAATCTCTTCTTCGCCACAATTCTTGCGGTTCTTCTCCTTATCGAGTTCAATGCCCATAAACTCAAGGTCCTCGGTAGCACCCTGACGAACGTCCCATTGGTGCTCGCCCACGCCTGCTGTGAACACAATGATATCAACACCACCCATGGCTGCTGCATATGCACCGATGTACTTTTTGATGCGATAATCATACATTTCCATTGCCAATTTAGCGTGCTCGTTGCCTTGTGCAATGCCAGCTTCTACCTCGCGAATGTCGCTTGATATGCCAGAGATACCAAGCACACCACTCTTCTTGTTCAATAGGTCGCTCATTTGGTCGGGAGTAAGGTTCTCCTTCTTCATGATGCTCAGAACTGCCGATGGGTCAATATCGCCAGAGCGTGTACCCATCATAAGGCCTTCAAGAGGAGTAAGACCCATTGAAGTGTCTACACACTTGCCATATTTAACGGCTGATACGGATGCACCATTGCCAATGTGGCAAGTGATGATACGTACATCTTCGGGCTTAACACCTAGCACCTTGCACACACGTGCGGTGACAAAACGGTGGCTTGTTCCGTGTGCACCCCAACGGCGTATGTTTTGGGTTTCATAATATTTGTAAGGAACGGCATACATATATGCCTTGGCAGGCATAGTTTGGTGGAATGCAGTGTCGAATACAAATACTTGTGGAAGGTTAGGCAACATTTCCTTAACTGCAACATAGCCTTTAAGGTGAGCTTCAGAGTGGAGTGGAGCAAGGTCCATGTAGTTTTTCCACTCGTTGAGCATTTCGGGGGTAACCACCATACTCTTTGTGAAGCGTCCGCCAGCCACGATGCGGTGACCAGCAGCGCTGATTTCGTCAAGGCTCTTAATTGCACCATAAACGGGGTTTAACAAGGTGTCGAACATGAGTTTGATACCTTCGGTGTGTGTAGGGCATGGCGACTCTATGATTTTTGTTTCACCATTGATTTTAGTCTTTAAAAAAGAGCCTTCAAGACCTATTTTTTCAATGCCACCAGCAGCAAGAACCGACTTGTCGTTCATCTCATAGAGTTTATACTTAATAGATGAACTACCACAGTTGATTACGAGAATTTTCATTTTGTGATTGTTATGATTGAAAGTAGAAAAGTGTGTGCAAGCACATTGTAGGGAGTGTTGCACACACATATTTACGTGTTCTGATTGTATGTTTATTCTTGTTCCTTTGCTGCAATTGCTTGGTTAGCAGTGATGGCAATCATTTTGTATACATCATCTACTGAGCAACCGCGTGAAAGGTCGTTTACAGGACGTGCAATACCTTGGAGGATAGGGCCGATTGCAGTGGCATGACCAAGGCGCTGAACCAACTTGTAGCCAATGTTACCAACTTCGAGGTTGGGCACAACGAGCACATTTGCTTTGCCTGCAATTTCGCTACCTGGAGCCTTTGATGCACCAACTGAAGGAACGAGAGCTGCGTCGGCTTGAAGTTCACCATCAATTTTGAGTGTTGGGTCAAGCTCTTTTGCAATGCCGAGAGCTTCGACTACCTTGTCTACAACTTCGTGTTTAGCAGAGCCTTTGGTTGAGAAGCTAAGCATGGCTACACGTGGGTCAATGCCAGCAACAGCTTTAGCAGTACGTGCAGTGCATACAGCAATTTGTGCCAATTGGTTAGCATCGGGAACAGGGGTTACAGCCACATCGCCCATTACGATTACACCTTTATCGCCACATTCGGGAGCATGGGTGAGCAGAAGCATAGCACCGCTAACGCAAGTGATGCCAGGGGCTGTCTTGATAATTTGGAGTGCGGGGCGCAACACGTTGCCAGTGGTGTTGCGAGCACCAGCTAATTGGCCATCGGCATCTCCGCTCTTGATTATCATGCAACCAAAGTAGAGGGGATCTTCAACCTTTTTGCGAGCCTCCTCGATGGTCATTCCTTTCTTCTTGCGAAGTTCGGCAAGTAATTGTGCATACTCTTCCTTCTTAGGGCTTGTAGTGGGATCGATGATTGTAGCTTTATCAATGTTGCCAAGTCCCCATTGTTTAGCAAGTGAATGAATTTCGTCAACGTTGCCAAGAATAATTAAATCGGCTACGCCGTCAGTTAGCACTTGGTTTGCAGCCTTAAGAGTGCGTTCTTCTGTACCTTCGGGAAGTACGATGCGCTGCTTGTTAGCTTTAGCACGCGCAATAAGTTGTTCAATGAGTTCCATAAAGATTATATGATATCTTTCTGTGGCAGACTTTTTATTGTCTGTCTAATATTTTATTCTGTTTAGGGTAGATAAGGGATAGAACGAGTGCTATGCGTGCACGTAAGTACCTATGTTTTCGCCACTAAGTACTTTCTTAAGATTGCCATACACATCCATGTTGAACACATAGATAGGCAATTTGTTTTCGCGACACATGGCAGTGGCTGTAACATCCATCACCTTAAGTCCGCGCGACAACACTTCGTCGTATGTAATCTCGTCAAACTTGGTAGCAGTAGGGTCTTTCTCGGGGTCGGCAGTGTAAACACCATCTACGCGTGTGCCTTTTAACATTACCTCTGCTTCGGTTTCTATGCCACGGAGTGAAGAGCCTGTATCTGTTGTGAAATAGGGACTACCAGTGCCGCAACTGATGATGGCCACTTCGCCATTTTCCATGGCTTCAATAGCTTTCCATTTGCTATAGAACTCGCCAATAGGCTCCATACGTATAGCTGTGAGCACACGACTCTTAACGCCAATTGCACCTAATGCCGAGCTTAGTGCAAGCGAGTTGATAACAGTGGCACACATACCCATTTGGTCGCCCTTAACGCGGTCAAAGCCCTTGCCTGCACCACTGAGTCCACGAAATATGTTGCCTCCGCCAATAACAATGCTTATCTGAACACCCATTTCAAGGGCTTCTTTAATTTGAGTTGCGTAGTCGTTGAGGCGCTTTACATCTATGCCATAACCTTGCTCGCCCATTAAGCTTTCGCCGCTTAACTTTAGCAAGATACGTTTGAATTTAGCCATATAATTTTAAGATAATTAGGTTAGTTGAGGGGAATATAACCATTCACCAATTTATAAGTATTGATGATAAGCATTGACCCACTTAATGGGTGAAATGCATTAATATATATGCAAAGATAACGATTTTTATTTTGTCTTTGCTTTATATGTTAAATTTCTTTCTTACGCTTTTAAATAGCAGTAATTGCATCAGTCCTCTCATGCCTAAATATGCCAAGAAAGCTGTCCATAAAATGTAATTTTCTTTGCTGCAAACAAATACGATAGCGAAAAACGTGAGCGATGCCATGCGCATGCTATTGAGCATTTGTCGGGTAGAGGTGGTGCCTATGAATAGTCCATCAAAAAGGAAGGCTGAGAAACTTAAAAAGGGGATAAGGCAAACGAAGAAAAGATAATTTGATGCTTGAGCAACAACGCTTTGTTCGTTGGTTAGTAAGTGCAAGAACATTTGCCCCAATGCACTATATAAAAGTGTGAAGAGAGTGGCTATGCCTGCTCCCCACATAAATAGTCGAGAGGTTAGTTTGCTGAATTGGGCTTTATTGTTCTCGCCATAACATTTGCCACTAATGGCCTCACCAGCGTAGGCAAATCCGTCCATGAAATAGGAAAATATAATAAAAAATTGCATGAGCAAAGTGTTGGCTGCCAATATGTTTTCGCCTTGTGAAGAGCCAAATGAAGTGAAGTAGGTGGTAACTAATATAAGGTATAATGTGCGGAAAAAAATGTCGCGATTTACTTTAAAAAACTGCATGAAATCTGTTCTTCTAAATATTTCTTTCCATACAAAGTTTGCTTTATGCCAGTGGTATTTGTAACAGCCAATTGTTAATGCAAGTAGCAATCCTGTGTATTGCGCAATGAGAGTGCCCATCGCTACCCCCTCAACCTTTAAGTGTAGACAAAATACCAAAGCAGAACTTGCAACGATATTTACCACATTTTGCACAATGGCTATAATCATGGGGATACGCGCATTTTGCATGCCTAAAAACCAACCGATAAAACTATACAGACAAAGTACGGCGGGAGCTCCCCATATCAGTATATTGAAATAGATGCTTGCATTGGCTTGAACCTCAGCTGTGGCATCTATAAAGTGAAATGCTATATAGAGTATGACAGATTGAAACAACAAAAGTATGGTAGAAACGCTTAAAGCTACAATGGCCGAACGAAGCAGAATGTTTTGCGCTGCTATGGTATTGTTGGCTCCGTAAGCTTGCGCAGTTAGTCCGCCTGTGCCCATACGCAAAAAACTAAAAAGCCAATAAGTCATATTAAAAAGTAGTCCGCCTACTGCTATTGCTCCAATATAAGATGCATCTCCTAAATGCCCTACAATAATTGTATCAACCATGCCACATAGTGGAACTGTTATATTAGAGATAATGCTCGGAATGGCTATATGAAGTATTTGCTTATTCATTGTTAGTTTTGTATTTTGCACTTGCTTGTAAGAGTTTTGTGGATGTTGCGTTACATAAAACTTACTTCTTTAAACGCGTAATGCTTGCTGGTACCGTCCTCTCTTTTTAAAGTAAGTATTCCAAGTGGAGATATGCTTTCTATTTGTGCCTTGAAAACTCCATTTGCGTCTTTATAAGGGTAGAGTCCTTTGCCACGATAGAGATACTGCATATACTCATTGTGCAGAGAGGCTGATTGTTCATTTATTATCATCTCATATCGTTTGTCAAAGTTTTCAATAATATTTTCAAGCACATTGCCTCTGCTTATGGGGCGCCCTATGATTTGCTTTAATGAAATAGGGTTGGGAGCATCACTTTTAAAATTATCTTGGTTGATGTTTATGCCTATACCCGTTAGCGTTGTGGCAATGTGTTTGCCACAAAGCGTATGTTCAAGAAGCATGCCACATATTTTTTTGTCGCGCCAATATACGTCGTTAGGCCATTTTACCACTATATCTTCTGTGTAGTGGCTTAATGCAGAACGTACTGCTAATGCTAATGCTTCAGAAAGAAAAAACTGTTGTGAGGCAAGCAACAGTGTGGGGTGGAAGATAAATCCAAAAAGCAGATTAGCATTTGCATCGGCTTCCCAAGATGTACCTCTTTGGCCTCTTCCTGCTGTTTGAAAGTCGGTTGTAAGTAGCTCAAAGGGGGATGAACTTTTTACAAAATCATCTTTTTGCAACTCAAGCATTGTTGAGGTCGTTTCTTGCAAATGCGTGTGATGCCAATTAGCGGGTAGCTTTAAGTGCTGCATATTCGTGTTGTAGTCGTTTGGGTAGCTTTTTTAGAACTTCGCTGAGCGAGTGGTCTATCAGTTCTAATATAAGTTGATTGGGAACGTCGGTGTCGAAATGTACTTCGTTCCAATACTTTTTGTTCCAATGCCATGCACCTTGAATGCCATTATACTTGTCTCGTAAATCTAATGCATAGTCGGGGGCACACTTCAGAACAACAAGGTCGGGGCGTTCTAAGTCGAGATAAGCAAATATTTTGTTGTACACTCTGAACAGAATGCCCTCTGGTCCAAATGCAGAGTCTTCTGTTGCAAGTGGTTTTGAAAGGCAGTAATTGCGTATTGCTTCTATGTTCATTGTTTTGTATTTTTTATATGAGCTTACACTTCAAATTGTCTTTTACGATGAGAAGCCTTCCATACTTCATCCTCGTTGTAGGCATGCTTAATGTGTTGAATGTTGAAGGGCTTTTGGGTTCCTACCACAGTGATAATATCGAAGCTATATGGCTTTTTCATCCATTTGTGATAAGCTAAATAAGCGCGAGCAGCTTTTATGATGTTACGTTTTTTATGTAGGTTTACGGCTTCGACTGCAGGAGCAAAATATTCATTGCTGCGTGTTTTTACTTCGACGAAAACTATCTCACCATGCCATTCGGCTATGATGTCTATCTCAAGATGTTCGTATCGCCAATTGCAATCAAGCAAAGTGTATCCTTTAAGCGAAAGGTAGAGCATGGCTTGTTTTTCGCCTTCTCTACCTAACAGATTGTGTTCCGCCATTAGCGTTTGCGTTTAAAAAAATCTTTCATCAACTGAGCACATTCATCTTCAAGAACTCCTTTAATCACTTGTGTTTTTGGATGGAGTGCTTGGGGAGCTATCAGAGAATATCCTCGCTTAGCATCGCCTGTTCCGTATACCAACCTTCCTAATTGAGCCCAACCTAAAGCACCTGCACACATTACGCAAGGTTCTACTGTTACGTAGAGTGTGCATACATCAAGATATTTGCCATTTAGCGCATCGGCTGCAGCGGTTATGGCTTGCATTTCAGCATGGGCTGTAACATCGTTGAGCGTTTCGGTAAGGTTGTATGTGCGAGCAATGATGCGATCGCGGCATACAACAACCGCACCTACAGGCACTTCGTCTTTGTCGAAGGCTATGTGGGCTTGCTCTAAGGCTTTGCGCATGTAATATTCGTCGGTCATGGTTTTCTTGTTGTATGTTTTAAAAGTTATTTTAAGTGGCTGAAAAAAAAATTAGTTAGCTAAGTAATTGCAAGGCAACTCGTTCTCTTTCTTCGTCAATGTCAAGAACTTTTACCATAACTTGTTGTTGAATGTGCACTACTTCTGCAGGGTCTTTGATATAATGGTCTGCCATGTGCGAAATGTGTACAAGTCCCTTTATTTTAATGCCCATATCCACAAAGCAACCAAATTTGGTAATGTTTGTAACAACGCCAGGAACCTCCATACCTTCGCGCAAATCGTCGAGTGTGTGCAGATTAGGAGCAAAACTAAACACTTTAGCTGTGCCGCGAGGGTCGCGTCCTGGCTTGTCAAGCTCTTGCATGATGTCTGTGAGTGTAGGCATGCCCACCTCTTTGCTGCAATATTTTTTTAGGTTGATACTATCTCTTATTTGCTTTGAGGCAATGAGTGTGGCAACATCGCATCCAGCGTCTTTTGCCATTTGCTCAATAAGTTGGTAGCGTTCGGGGTGAACAGCTGTATTATCAAGTGGATTGCTTGCATGCGGTATGCGTAAAAAACCTGCGCATTGTTCAAAGGCTTTAGCTCCAAGACGTGGTACCTTAAGCAATGCCTTGCGCGATGTGAATGCACCATTGGCAGCACGATAATCTACTATATTTTGAGCAAGCGATGGTCCTAAACCCGAAACGTAGGTAAGTAGATGCTTGGAGGCTGTGTTGAGATTTACACCTACGGTGTTTACGCAGCTTTCAACCGTTTGGTCAAGTGCTTTCTTCAAGGCTGTTTGGTCTACATCATGTTGATATTGTCCCACACCAATAGCCTTGGGATCAATCTTAACAAGTTCTGCCAAAGGGTCTGCCAATCGCCGTGCAATGCTTACAGCTCCTCTAACGGTTACGTCGTAATCGGGAAATTCTTCGCGTGCAGTTTTAGAAGCTGAATATACAGATGCACCATCCTCGCTTACAAGGAATACATCAACATTTTTGAGTTTAAGACTTTTTACAAGTTCTTCGGTTTCTCTGCCTGCAGTGCCATTGCCGATGGCTATAGCTTCAATCTTATATTGTTCTACTAATGAAGCAATTTTAAAACCAGAACGTGCATATTGGTTTTGAGGTGCATGGGGATAAATGGTTTCATTGTGAAGAAGATTGCCTTGTGCATCAAGACATACAACTTTACATCCCGTTCTGAACCCTGGGTCGATGCCCATAATGCGTTTTTGTCCAAGTGGTGCAGCCAGCAGTAATTGTTTTAGGTTGTTTGCAAAAACATTAATAGCTTCTTCATCAGCACGTGTTTTGCTTGAACCTGCAAACTCTGTTTCAATGCTTGGTTTTAGCAAACGTTTGTAAGCATCGGCAATGGCGGTCTCAACTTGTTGAGCTGATGCAGAACCAACTTTGACATATCGGCGTTCAATGCGTGCTTGGCAGTCCTCTTCATCGTTGGGGGCGATAGAAACACGCAGATATCCCTCGGCTTCGCCTCGTCTCATAGCTAAAAGTCTGTGAGAGGTGCAACGTTTTAATGGTTCGCTCCAGTCGAAATAATCTCTGTATTTAGTTGCTTCATTCTCTTTGGCTTTAACTACTTTAGAGTGAATAACAGCTGTAATATCAAATGATTTTCTGACTGTTTGACGAGTAGCTTCATCTTCGTTGAAACGTTCAGCCAAAATGTCGCGTGCTCCTTGTAGAGCTTCTTCAATACTTTTTACCTCGCCCTTTACAAATCGTTTTGCTGCCTCTTCGGGCTTGCTGTTAGGCTGTAATAGTAGGATGGTTGCTAAGGGGTCTAATCCTTTTTTGCGTGCAACTTCAGCCTTTGTTTTTCGTTTGGGTTTATATGGTAGATAGATATCTTCGAGCAATGTTTCGTCCCAACATTCGGTGATGCGCGTTTTTAGTTCGTCCGTAAGTTTGCCTTGCTCTTCAATAGTTTGCAAGATGTATTCCTTGCGGTGTGTAAGCTCTTCGAGTTTCTCGTTTTGCTCTTTTATTTGTGCTACCTGAACTTCGTTCAGTCCTCCTGTAGCTTCTTTACGATAGCGACTAATAAAAGGTATAGTAGCACCAGCTGCAAGCAAATTTATTGTGTTCTCAACTTGTTTGCTGCGTAGGCCGAGTCTTTTAGATATGATATCAACTATGTTCATGGCAGAAGAAAATGGATTGATAAGTAAGTAGTACAAATTAATTTATGGGGCCATATTATGCATTGATATGGGGGAGGACTACCTGCTTAAGAACAATAAGAGAGAATTTAAAAAGCAAAGATTGTTGGCTTCCTAAATCCTCTCTTCATGTGATATATAACTTTTTGGTCTTGTAATAAATTGTTAGTGTAACAAATGTTCACTTAGGGCAGTTCTCATATATATATAAGCAAACTCACCCTCAAAAATTATTGTTACTTAAGTTTGCTAACAGCCTCTTTTATACGGCGCAATGCCTCTACAATATTTTCATCACTTGTGGCATAGCTCATTCTGAAGCATTCTGGTGATCCAAAAGCAGCCCCGCCTACTGTGGCAACATGTCCTTCTTCAAGAAGGTAGATAGCAAAATCCATAGAGTCTTTGATGGTACGTTTGCCATCGGTCTTACCAAAGTAGTAGCTGCATTTAGGGAAGAGATAGAATGCGCCATGAGGGTCGTTCACCTCAAAGCCAGGAACTTCTTTTGCCAATTTTACAATAAGGTTTTTACGACGTTCAAATGCTTGGCGCATAGTCTCTACGCACTCTTGTGGACCGGCAAAAGCTTCGGTTGCAGCCATTTGGCTAACAGAGCAAGGACCACTTGTATATTGACCTTGTAATTTGCTGCAAGCTTTGGCTATTTCGATAGGAGCTGCTACAAAGCCAATGCGCCATCCTGTCATAGCGTAGGCTTTAGAAACACCATTAATAACAATAGTACGTTCTTTCATACCCTCGCATAGTGCGATAGAAGCATGCTTACCCACGTAGTTGATGTGTTCGTAGATTTCGTCGCTTATTACGTAGATGTTTTCGTGTTGGCGCAATACCTTTGCTAAACCTTCGAGTTCGTCTTGGCTATAAACAGAACCTGTAGGATTGCTTGGTGAACATAGGATAATGGCGCGTGTCTTGGGGGTGATAGCAGCCTCTAATTGTTCGGGAGTAATCTTAAAATCCTGTTCGATTTTAGCTTCAACAAATACGGGCTTGCCATCAGCCATAAGTACCATTTGTGGGTAACTAACCCAGTAAGGTGCAGGGATAATAACTTCTTCGCCAGGTGATACAAGCGCCATGATAGCGTTGCAAACGCATTGTTTAGCACCATTTGAACAAACTATTTGGTCGATGCTATAATCCAAACCATTTTCATTCTTTAGTTTTGCACAAATGGCTTTGTGCAAAGCTGGATAGCCAGCAACGGGTGAATAGCGTGAATAGTTATCATCGATTGCTTTCTTAGCTGCTGCCTTAATATGGTCTGGGGTGTTGAAGTCTGGTTCGCCCACCGATAGGTTGATAATGTCAATGCCTTGTGCTTTAAGTTCGGCACTCTTTTGCGACATTGCTAACGTGGCTGAAGGTGCCAAGCGATTTACGAGTGATGAAAGCATTTTATAGTGTGTTAATGGTTTTGAAGCGTGTTATGCAGGTGTTATGCGCCCCTTACACGCTCTTTAAATGTATGGATTTTTTATTTTTATGATATGCTTATTTCTTTTGCAAGCATGCGTTAATTACGCTTGCCAAAGATACGCAATAGATACAGAAAAAGGTTTATAAAATCAAGATAAAGTGAAAGACTACACATGAGTGCTATTTTCATGATATGTTGATTTCCTGTGTGCTGATATTGATATAATATCTCTTTCATTTTTTGTGTATCGTATGCTGTTAGACCACAGAAGAGCAATACGCCAATGTATGTTAGAGCCCA
>DJEH01000065.1:14192-37606 GCA_002431845.1 Prevotellaceae bacterium UBA5903
ATGAGGGTCATCATAAGTATACGTCCAAAACTTGAAAGATCTTTTTTGATAAAAGCACCTATAAGGCTCATTGCACCGAAAGTGCCAGCTGTGACAAAGAATGTGGTAGCTAAACTTTCGGCCGTATAAGCTAATACGATGAATGAGCAAGTAGCTCCATTAAGTATAGAGTATATGGCAAACATAATGCCTGCAACCGGAAACGACAGGCGCATTATGTTGGCAGACAATATCCAAACAACTGCGAGTTCGGCAATCAGTAGTCCCCAAAAATAGGCAGTGTTGTTTGCTATAGTAAATACAAGTCCGCTTTGTGCCACATATAAAGCTGTTAAGCCAGTTATTGCAAGTGCCATAGTCATCCATAGGTACACTTTGCTGACGAGTGATGCAAAGGTTGAAACGTTAGTTTGCCCTTGCTCTATAACTTCTTCAGGGTTATAGCCATAAATATTCTTTTCCATAATAATAGGGGAATATCGGTTTATAAATGTAATGTATGTCCCATACGCACCTTTTTAGTTTCAAGGTAGCGCTTGTTATACTTGTTGGGTGTGATTTCGATAGGCACGTTTTCTGTAATTTCAAGTCCGTAAGCCTCAAGTCCAACGCGCTTTACAGGGTTG
Source organism: Prevotellaceae bacterium UBA5903 (assembly GCA_002431845.1). Classification (GTDB taxonomy): domain Bacteria; phylum Bacteroidota; class Bacteroidia; order Bacteroidales; family Bacteroidaceae; genus Alloprevotella. The sequence continues at coordinate 14,819 of DJEH01000065.1, forward strand.
TTAGTGAGTAGGCGCATTTTATGCACACCGAGTTTCTGTAAGATTTGTGCTCCCACACCATAGTCACGTTCGTCGGGGTCGTAGCCGAGGTGTACATTGGCATCAACCGTGTCATAACCTTCTTCTTGAAGTTTGTAGGCAGCTATTTTAGCCATAAGTCCAATGCCACGACCTTCTTGGCTAAGGTAGAGCACAACGCCCTTGCCTTCTTTATCAATCATGCGCATAGCTTTGTGCAATTGTTCGCCGCAGTCGCAACGTTCAGAACCAAAAATATCGCCGGTCATACACGATGAGTGTACACGAACGAGTATAGGCTCATCCTCTTTCCACTCGCCCTTAATGAGAGCAACATGCTCTAAACCATTGCTCTTTTGGCGGAAAGGAATAAGCTGGAAATGACCGTATTCAGTAGGCATATCCACCTTCTCGCCTTGTTCAACCAAACACTCGTTTTTTAAACGATAGGCAATGAGGTCTTTTATTGTGATGATGTGCAATCCTTCTTTTTGAGCAAAAGCTTGTAGCTGGGGCATACGAGCCATGGTGCCGTCTTCGTTCAATATCTCAATGAGGCAAGCGGCTGGTTGCATACCAGCTAATCGTGCCAAGTCTACAGCTGCTTCGGTGTGTCCAGCTCTTGCTAATACACCGCGATCTTGTGCATAAAGAGGGTTGATGTGTCCTGGACGACCAAAGCTTTCAGGACGGCTATTGGGGTTTGCCAATGCACGAATAGTTGCTGCACGATCGTGGCAACTTACCCCAGTTGTACACCCCTCTAAAAGGTCAACAGTAACTGTAAAAGGAGTTCCCAACATGCTTGTGTTGGTTTGTACTTGGTGGTTGAGTCCCAATTGGTTGCAACGTTCAATAGTAATAGGAGCACACAATACACCGCGACCATTGCGAAGCATAAAATTGACGTGTTCGGGTGTAACAAGCTCGGCTGCCATGATTAAGTCGCCTTCGTTTTCGCGATCTTCATCGTCTACAACGATTACGAACTGTCCTTTCTTAAAGTCTGCTATAGCTTCTTCAACCGAAGCAAGTTTAAATGAGTCCATAGGTATGTTTTTGTTAAATGGGTTTTGCTGAAAACCTGGCTAAGAGACACTTTCTTGCAGGTTGTTCTGCACAACATTGTCTAATAAATTAGTTATTGTGGAGCTTTTTCAGGCAATTGCAACTTCTTCATGTTATCTTTCACATCTGGCAGTTGCATATTTTCTGTATTAACTCCTCCTTGTGGAGTATTAGGCGTTAATTCACCATGCTCTTGCATGTAATGTTTGAATTGGTAGTACTTAACCATTCGCCATCCACCATAGCCTGCAGCTATGAGCAGTATGCATGCAAGGAGTGCTATAAATTCTTTTTTATGTTTTGCCCAACCGGTGAGTGTTTCTTCTTGACTGCTTGATGCGTTGTTAGAGCTTGTTCTATGTAGCATGTTGAGCAACTTCCATCTTTTTTTATCCTCTGCTTGTTCGGCTGAGCTGTTTATTTCTGTTATTTTTTCTCCGTGAATAAGTTTTACAAGCATGTCGCTCACCTGTACAATGGTTTTCATATCGCGGTAGAGACGTAGCCTAAACCTCCATATTCTGAACCATAGCAAAAGCCCGATAGGGAATATAATTCCTGCCAGAACATTCATCCATTTAGAGGCAAAAGGCGATGTGTGTGCGGTTGTAAAAATAATTGGAAGTTTGTTAAGCTCTGCCAATATCAAGCGGTTTTTGCTATTTGAAAGCTCTTCAACAATACTTTCCATGCGCTCGTTAATGCTCTCAACTTCGGTGTCGGGGGTATATTCAAAGAAGATGTCTTTGTAGCTTGGGGCGCGTAGTAAATGTTTCTTATTGTTGTAATTTACGCACTCAGCACGCAACTTGTTGAGCTCTTCAGCCATAACATTTTCTCTTGGATCATTGATAATGACCTCTTTTCTGAATATATGTCGGCGCGAACGCAAACCAAACAATCGGTTAAAGAAAGCTTTGTAAGCATCCATGTTAAACACCACCGAGTCTTTGTTAGCTTTATAGGTGAAGAAAATGCCAAAGGGAGCAATGACAAACGTGCTTATCCACATGCCAAGCACCATATTGATGCTACCATCGCGTGCCATTTTCATACCCGATGTATAAATAATATACCACACGATAAAGATAGCCACAGATATAACTGTTGGCATGCCCAAGCCGCCTTTACGAATAATAGCCCCTAAGGGTGCACCTACAAAGAAGAAGAGCAAGCAGGCAAGCGAATAAGTTATTTTGTTGTGCCACTCCACTTCGTGTTGGCGTATGTTGTGCTCCTCTTGTTCGTTGTTCATGCCTTTCCATTCAAGGTCGGCACTAGCCGATTTAATATTCGATAGAGCCTCTTGTTTAGCGTTCTGTAGTTTTACGGCATCAGTATGAGCAACGATGCTATCAAACGACGTTTGTTTACTATGTGCTTGTAGCAACTTGAGCAGTTTGATAGAGTCACTATTGCTTATTTGTGGCGTACGATAGTAAATGCGGCATGCATCTTGATAATATTGTTTGCCCACAGAGTCGAGTTCGTGGTTCATCGAATCAACACTTTGACTGATTTGCTTCATGTTCTTAGCAGTAGGCATTCCAGCCAAAGCATTCTTATCCATGAGGTTAAAATTGCTATCGAAGTCTATGAGGAGTGTCTTAAACAAAAATGTTTCGCGGTCAAAAGGCTTGTTAGCTCCATTCATTGCTCCGTTCATAGCATTGGCCGACTCAAGACTTTCAAACTGTTCGCCGTTCCATAGCTCTAACCGCAAGTGCATTTTGTCGCGCGTAACTTCTAATCGGGCAGAGTCTGCCAATACAATTTGAGCGTGGTCAAAACCTTGGTCTGTTTTGTAGATGATGGTTTGATACAGCATGCCTGTTAGCGTGTTCTTCCGCTGAACGTAGATGTTGATGTTGGGCACGCCATTATAGAAAACACCCTCAGGAATTTCAACAGCGGGCGATTGCTCTTTCATGCTGAATAGCAGTGTGCGCAGCCCAATTTGTGCATCGGGCGAGGCAACGTTTTGAAAATAAAACGAAGTACCAGTCATAAACACGGCAAAGATGGCCAATGGACGCATAATCCTAATCAATGGTATGCCAGCAGCTTTCATTGCCAAGAGTTCAAACGATTCGCCCATGTTGCCAAAACTGATTAACGACGAAAGCAGAATGGCTAAGGGCAAGGAGTCGCGCACCAATGTGATGGCCATATACCAATAGAATTTTGCTAATATATCCCATGAAAGTCCCTTGCCGATAAGGTCGTCTACATAACGCCATGTAAATTGCATCATGAATACGAACAGAACGACAAAGAAGGCTCCTGCAAATATAAGCAAGAACTTCTTTAATACATATAGGTCTAATTTCTTAATGATAGTCATAGCGTGATGTTGGTAACTGTTTTTTGCGTGTGTTGCAATGTTGGCCGGTGTTCGTTATCTTCTTATATGCAAAAATACAATTTTTTTTCCGTGTGATATACAGACAGACGTTTAAACGTATGGATTTACAGATAAAACTCGGTTTTAATGTAGAATGGTGTAGCTTAAAACAAAAAAAAGAAGAAACATCAAAAAGGATGTTTCTTCTTTAGTAGCGCGAGACAGGCTTGAACTGTCGACCTCATGATTATGAATCATGCGCTCTAACCAGCTGAGCTATCGCGCCGTCGTAGCTTGCGAGTGTTGTTGTTTCTCGTTTGCGAGTGCAAAGGTACGAATTATTTATTTACTACCAAATTTTTTGAAAGTTTTTTTTGCGACTAACGAGTTTATTAAGTGCTTTATTTCCTATTAATAGTGTGTGTTATAGCTGATAATCAGTGTGTTCTGTAAAATGGCTACTTTATGAAAAAAAGTTTTTTTGTTTTGTTCTTCTTTGATGTTTTAACACGCTTCTGTATTAAAGTAGTTGCTTCGTTGAGTTATATTTTTTTCGTTGAAAAATATTTTTAACGGATGTTACGTTACAGCAATATCCACCCTGCCACTCCGCAAAGTTCTATCATAAACATGGAGTTAATTTTAAAGTAAAGTACTCCGAGTAGGGTAGAGAGGAATAGGAAAATACTTACTCCAAAGTCCCAAGGTGTGGTGTTGATTGACCCAAAGTTGTCGGCACGCATCATGATGATGGCTGCTGCTGCAATGAGGCCTGGAATGAGCGGACGCAGTACCACCATGGCGCAGTCGTAGAACGATTTGTATTGGTGTTTTTCTTGCAATTTTGCATAGAGCGATGTCCAAATGCATGAAGGGGCAACAATGGCTATGGTTGATGTAATGCAAGCTAACAAACAACCCCAAAAGCTCAATGCTGAGGTTGCTACACAACTTGAAAAAATGGCGGTGTTATAGCCTGTATTTCCTGGAAATAGGCGGCACACAAACATAAAATTTGCCATTTGTTCGGGGGTGAGCCAATGATGTAAGGTGATAACTTCGTGTTCGAGCAAGGCTTGCGAACTGGTGTTACCTCCAATGCCTAACATGCTTACTTGTAAGAAACTTAAAAACAAATAGAAGTATACTAACATATTAACAATGGGTATGTGGAAAAAACTTTGTGGGCGAAGAAAAAGTGGTTCTTTTTAGTCGTTGCTGTTGTGTACAAACAAGGCATAAAGTCCTGCCATAATAGTGAGTGCAAGTATGATATAGCTTGGTGATACGCCTAAAAGTCCGACAGCAATGGCTGCACCTATGGGTATCCAAATGGTGCTAAGTGTTATCTTTGACGATCGCCACATTTGTATGGCTGGTAGGGCTATTATTGCCACTATTGCAGGGCGTGCTCCTCGCAAAAATCCTCTCCAAAAATGGCTCTGAAACACATCGTTGTAGAAATAGGCGAATAAGAAGAATACTACAAAAGGTGGCAATAGCATGGCAAGCAAGCATGTTGCACTGCCCTTCCATCCACATAGTTGTTTGCCAAGGTAGGTAGCAAGGTTTACATTAAATATGCCAGGCATTGTTTGCACTATAGCTACGTGACGTGAAAAGTCCTCTGCGCTAATCCATTTCTTTTTACCAACTAAGGCTCTCCGTAAAGGCGCTACGCATGCATAGCCATCGCCTACGCTCATACCGCCAGCTTGCAAGAATGTGATGAATAGTTCGATTAACGTCATTGCTGAAATGCTTAATATATAATGTATGTAATGCTTTAAAAGTGTAAGTTGTATTCTGTGGTTGAAATGCAACTTACACTTTAAACTTTTGTTTATTTTTTTCGCAAGCAACTATCTTATTGATGCTGTTCGCGATAGAGGTCGTTTACAGTTTTTACGGGGTTGAAAGTAGCCAAAGGCACTTCAACAAACACTGTGCTCCAATCGCTCATAGCACCATTCCATAGGCCTGGCAATTCAAGTGCTTTAAGCTCTTTTCCATCCTTGCTTTTGTGAGATATAAAGCCTGTTTGAGGGTCTACGTAATTGGGCAGGTTGAATGGTTGTCCCTTATAGTCTTTAATAGCGCACACAAGGTCTACGGGGTTAAAGTGAGTGCCTTTTTCAAACATAGCTTTTTTCTCGGGGTCGTTCATGTCGATTTGCGAACTTTCAAGAATTTGTAGTGAGATAGTGCCATCGGGGTTGTAGGCCAAGAATGGGCCACCTCCAGGTTCACCTACATTGCGCACCATGCCGCAAACACGCATTGGGCGGTTAAGTTTTTTGCGCAAGTAAATAGCAAGCTCGGTATCTTCAAGCATTTTGGTCTCTGGATTTTTGGTGAAGAGCTTTTTCTGCACAAACTGAAGCATCTCGCGCAGTTCATCCATTGTGTATTTACCACTGTCAAGTTTTTGCAGATAAGTGTGTGCTTGCTTCTGCAACGACACAAGAATACCAGCAAGAAGTTTTTTGTAGCGAACCGTGTCATCCTTCAGTTTGTCGGGCACAACGTTGTCTATGTTTTTGATAAATACGATGTCGGCATCAATGTCGTTGAGGTTTTCAATGAGTGCACCATGACCGCCTGGACGGAACAATAGGTTGCCATCGTTTGTGCGGAATGGAGTGTTGTCGGGGTTGGCAGCAATGGTGTCTGTACTTGGTTTCTGTTCCGAAAAACTTACGTTATATTTCACATCGAATTGCTTCTCATAGGCAGGTGTAACTTCTGCCACAAGACTTTCAAATAGCTGGCGATGCTCGGGCGATACGGTGAAGTGAACGTTTACGGTGCCATCGCTTTGGCGTGCATACAATGCGCCTTCAACCAAGTGTTCTTCGAGTGGGGTACGTGCTCCTTCGGCATATCTATGGAACTTTAGCAAGCCTTTGGGAAGTGCACCATAGTTTAAGCCTTCGGGTTGCAACATGGTGCGCACCACGTCTTTGTATTTGCCGTTAGCTATCAGCGTGTCAATATTGCTTTTGTGCAGACGTAGGCATGCAGCATTAAGGTCGTCGAAGAATGCAGCCTTGTGTATGTTGCTGAAAAATGTTTTCTCAAAATCAGTTTGTGGTTCATCGTATGTAGCATCGGCAAAAGCAAACATGTTTTTAAACATGCGGCTTGCAGCCCCAGATGCAGGCACAAATTTTACTACCTTATGTCCTTTTTCGTCTGTATAATTGTGCCAAATTTCAAGATACTTTTCAGTTTCTTCGCTTGTAGGAGTTAAGATGCCCTTCTCAGTGCTTGCGGCAGCAAAGAGTTTTAAATATGGAAATCCTTTTACAAAACAAGCTAACTGTTGGTTGAGCTTTTCTTCGCTTATGCCTTTTTGAGCAAGCAAAGCTTTGTCTTTTTCTGTAATCATAGCGGATACGAGTTTTATAAAATGTATTATCCGTAAGGCTCGTTGCTGAGTAGCAAAAGCCTTTTAAGTTAAGTAGGATGAAATGATGTCTACCTATAGGCAAAGTTACAAATAAATATGTTGCAATGCATGTTTTTCATAACTCATTTTGCTCTCGCTTTTGTTTTCTCTTAAACGTGTAAAATATGTATGTCTATGATTGTTCTGCACAAAGCGGTTTATAAGTGAGTATTCATAATACATACCAATATTTTTTGAATACCTACTTATGTGTTGAAAACTTATATAAAGTCTATTATATTTTGAGCAGAAACGCATTATACTTAATAAAAAAAACGTATGCAAGTTATGTTATAACCCATTTGTAGTTTGCTCGTTTCGGTCGTAATGAGCATTCATCTCGGTCGTAATGAGCATTCGTTTCGGTCGTAATGAACATTCATTTCGGTCGTGATGAGCCAACTATATAGGCTTTGTAATATAACTATTAGGGCTTTGTGGCACAACGTGCATGCTTTTCTAATGACACAATAAAGGGTGTTTTGCGCCTATATCTTAGTGCAATGCCCTGTCAATCTTACGTAAAAAGCCCCAATGCAATTGCCGTAGCAATGAGCACTGGGGCTTAGGTATGAAACTAAAAAAATCTAATATCTTGATGTTGATGCATGGGCTTAGAGCAGATGCTCGTATGCCTTGATAGCTCGTTCGGCAGTATGCACGGCTTCGTCGAGTGGAAAGGGCAGTTCGCCACCCGATGCGTTGAGATGTCCACCGCCATTAAAGAACTCTTCTGCCATTTTGTTGCAGGGAAAATCGTCTACAGAGCGGAGCGATACTCTTACCACATCGCGTTCGGTGTCTTCGCGCAAGGATATGCTAAGGCGCATGCCCTTTACTTGTAGTGGCATATTAACCAACCCTTCTGCATCGCCACGAATAAAGTGAAAACGCTTCATCTCATCGCGTGTGATGGTAAAAACAGAGGCGCGGTTGTTGGCATAAAAATGCAGCTTCTCGTAGAGAATGTATCCCGTTAGGCGCATGCGATCTACCGAATATACGTTGAAAACGTTGCGGTATATTTTGTCTTTGTCAATGCCTTTAGCAAGCAGTAGCGAGATAACTTGGTATATCTCAGGGTCATTAGAGTTGTAGGTAAAGCCCCCTGTGTCTGTCATCATGCCTGTGTAAAGGCAAGTGGCGGTTTGGCGAGTCATGTTGTCGTATCCGCCTAATTGGTGTATCAAGCGGAACACAATGTCGCTTGTCGAACACATGCTTGGGCGCGATATTACTTGCTTGGTGTGTGTGGTGTCGGGGTCGAGGTGGTGATCTATAATCACCTTGTCTGCTTTGCTCCGTTCGATGGCTCCTTGCATATCTTGTAAACGCGAAAGTGCATTAAAATCAAGGCAAAATATAAGGTCCGCCTTTTGTATGATGCCAGTAGCTTCGGGCTCGTGCTTGGCATAAAACTGTATGAGATGCGAATTGGGCAACCAGCGTAAGAAGTCGGGAAAGGGATTGGGGAGTATGATTGTAACTTGCTTGCCCAACTGTTGTAAATATTCAGCCCAACCTAACGAAGCACCTACTGCATCGCCATCTGGACCACGATGTGCACACACCACGATACGGCGGCTCTGACGAATGGTTTGTGCTAAAGCAAAAAGTTCTTTATCGGGTAATATAGGAGAGAACATAGTGGGTGTGAGGTGATAGATGTTTACAAATGTTTAAGTATGTGTACTTCCTCTACAGGGTCGGCAGCTTTAAATACTGCTGAGCCTGCTACAAGCACGTCGGCACCAGCTTCAACAAGGCGTTTACCCGTTTCACGATTTACTCCTCCGTCTATTTCGATAAGGGCTTTCGAACCGCTGCGCTCTATCAATTGGCGTAGCCGAATGGTTTTGTCTATGGTATGTTCAATAAATTTTTGTCCGCCAAAACCGGGATTTACCGACATGAGCATAACCAAATCGAGGTCGCAAATAATTTCTTCAAGTGCACTGACTGGGGTGTGGGGGTTGAGCGTAACACCAGCCATCATGCCTTCAGCTTTGATTTGTTGAACCACACGGTGTAGGTGGGTACATGCTTCATAATGTACGTTCATCACCTTGGCACCGAGGGCTTTAACCTCCTTTAAAAACTTTTCGGGGTGCTCAATCATAAGGTGAACGTCAAGCGGCTTTGTGGCATGCTTAGCCATTGCCTGCATTACTGGAAAGCCAAATGAAATGTTAGGAACAAACACACCGTCCATTACATCAAGGTGGTACCAATCGCATTCGCTTTGATTGAGCATCTCTAAGTCGTGCTGAAGATTACCAAAGTCTGCTGACAATAAAGAGGGAGAAATTAAAGGCATTGTATCTGTCGTTGCGTATTTTATAAAAATATATTTTCTGCGTGGTTTCAGGCTTATAAGGCATAGTTCCTTTTTATTATTAGGGGGATGCAAGCCTCCTGTTAGCCCGATACACCACAATGTATGTTTGTAGTACAAAAGTAGTAATTTTTTGTTATTAAATGCTTGCTCGCATGCTTTGATGAATAGATATTTTGAAAATTCGTAACGAAATGTAAGCAAATCTTAGCAAAGAAAATTGTAACTTTATATCCCAAAACATAAAAATAAAACATACCTTTGCAATATCAACCTACGCTTTAGGGATTGTTTAAACAAATCTAACAAGCAGATGACTCAGAAAGATAGCAAGATATTTAAAATAGATATAGACAATGTGTTACGCACAAAAGCTGGCAATAAAGCCAAGTATGTGCCCACATTTGTGGTAAAATGGCTTAAGCACATTGTTCATCAAGACGAAATCAATGCTTTCTTGTCTGAGGTAGGCGACCTGCAAGGTGTGCCTTGGTTGGATGCCGTACTCCAGTTTTTAGATAATAAAATAGAGGTAGAAGGCATTGAAAACCTTCCAAACGACGACGATGGCAAACGCTACACCTTTGTAAGCAATCATCCGCTTGGTGGTGCCGATGGCATAGCCATTGGGCAAATTCTTGGACACCATTATGATGGGCGCATACGCTATTTGGTTAATGACTTATTGATGAACCTTCATGGTTTAGCTCCATTGTGTGTACCTATTAATAAAACCGGGCGCCAGAGTCGCGACCTTCCGCGCATGATTGAAGCTGCGTTCTGTAGCAACAATCATGTTATCATGTTTCCGGCAGGTTTGTGCTCTCGTCGCATCAAAGGCATTATTCACGATTTGCCGTGGAACAAAACTTTTATTACAAAAAGCATTGAAACACAACGCGATGTGGTGCCTATATTCTTTAGTGGCCGGAACTCCGACCGCTTTTATCGTTTGGCAACAATCGGTAAGTGCTTAGGGCTGAAATTCAACATTGCAATGCTATTTCTTGCAGACGAAGTGTTTAAAAATAGGCATAAAACCTTTAAGGTAAAGATTGGAAAACCTATACCATGGCAAACATTTAATAATCAGCAAAAGCCTGCTGATTGGGCTTTATGGGTAGAAAAAAAGGTTTACGAACTCTAACTTTTACACCATAAACTCTTAAACTCTGCTACTGCAAAAAAATAAAAATAGAACGATCTTAACTTTATATTCTCTTATAAGTTATGCAACCTATTATACCTCCTGTAGACAAAGAACTACTAAAAAAAGAACTTACTCCCGACCGTAGACTGCGTACAACTAATAAAGCAGGAAACGAAATTTATATCATTACCTATCAACAAGCACCCAATGTGATGCGCGAAATTGGTAGATTGCGTGAGATAGCCTTTCGTGCTTCGGGAGGCGGAACTGGTATGGAGGTAGATTGGGACGAATTTGATACATGCGAGCACCCTTACTATCAACTTATTGTATGGGACCCCGAAGAAGAACTGATATTAGGTGGTTATCGCTTTCTACCCGGCAAGGAGATAAGTTATGCTCCCGACGGACAACCCCGCCTCGCTACAAGCCACATGTTCCATTTCTCCGATGAGTTTCTGCACACTTACATGGCAGATACCGTAGAACTTGGTCGCTCTTTTGTAACGTTAGAGTATCAGAGCACACGGGCTATGAGCAAGGGCATCTTTGCACTCGACAACCTTTGGGACGGACTTGGAGCACTCACCGTTGTTATTCCAAACTTGAAATATTTCTTTGGTAAGATGACCATGTACCCTTCGTTCAACCGCGAAGCTCGCGACATGATACTCTTCTTTTTAAACAAGCATTTTGGCGATAAAGAACATCTTATCACTCCTATCGACCCTTTGTATATCGACACCCCCCAAGAGCAACTGCAAGCGCTCTTCACATGCGATGACTTCAAGTCGGACTATCGCATACTCAACACCGAAGTGAGAAAACGAGGCTTTAATATCCCACCTCTCGTAAATGCATATATGGGGCTTAGTCCTACGATGCGCGTGTTTGGAACCGCCATCAATCATGAGTTTGGCGAGGTAGAAGAAACTGGTATATTCATTGCCGTAGACGAAATACTTGAGCAAAAGCGCATGCGACATATTGACACTTTTGTAAAAGAACATCCCGATAGTTTGAACCTCTTTGAACAGCTTTTTAAGCAGAAAAACTAAAGATTTTATGATTTAGTACTTAATAAATGCTAAAAAAGTGGCATAGCATTTGTTTTCTTCGTAATTTTGCAACGATTATACGAAGAGTCTGTATTAAATGAACGTTTTTGGGTATATAAACAAATACAATATTGCCAAGTAGCCTGCATCGGCATAACCTTTGCAGGCATTTCTTATGGCTATATGGTAAGAAGATGCCAAAAGCCCAAACGTGAACAAAAAGAACTATGCGACAACTAAAAATTAATAAGAGTATTACCAACCGCTCAAGCGCAGCGTTGGACAAGTATTTAGTAGAAATTGGACGTGAAGAACTCATTTCAACCGACGAAGAAGTAGAGCTTGCACAACGTATCCATAAGGGTGGACCTGATGGTCAAGCCGCTCTTGATCGTTTGACACGTGCCAATCTTCGTTTCGTTGTCAGTGTGGCCAAACAATATCAAAATCAAGGTTTAGCACTAAACGACTTGATAGATGAAGGTAACCTCGGACTTATCAAAGCAGCACAAAAGTTTGATGAAACACGTGGTTTTAAGTTTATCTCTTATGCCGTTTGGTGGATACGCCAAAGCATCTTGCAAGCTATTTCAGAGCAGAGCCGCATCGTGCGCATGCCACTTAACCAAGTAGGTTTTCAGAGCAAACTGACTAAGGCTATCGTAAACTTTGAACAAGAATTTGAGCGTCGTCCATCAGTGGGCGAGTTGGCTGAATTGCTCGATACAGACGTTAGCAAAGTGCAAGAAGCTCTTGGTACTAATGGCAAAAAGGTGAGCGTTGATGCTCCTTTTGCCGAAGACGATTCAAACTGTCTGATTGACATTATGACCGATGATTCGGCACCTGGCACAGACAATCAAATGGAGAAAGAATCGCTTTCTTCCGACCTTGACTCTGCTCTTAAAACACTTTCGGATCGTGAGCGCCAAGTGCTTAAAATGCTTTTTGGCATCGGACGCAACGAGATGACGGCAGAGGAAGTAGCAAACACACTGAACCTAACGCGCGAACGTGTGCGCCAAATAAAAGAGCGTGCTTTGCGTCGATTGCGCGAGGCTGACAACATCAACATCCTAATGAAGTATTTAGGATAAGGCTTCTTTAAAACAAGTATCCCCGTTTAAAAGAATATTCTAGTTAGTAATTTAAGTGAGGCATTAGGCGTATGCTTAGTGTCTCACTTTTTGTATCAATATGGTTCTACTACTTATAGGTAGGCAGCGTTTAGATATGTTTCCTTTATGTATGCAAAATAGGGGTGTGATAGTTATACAAAAATGCTTAAAAGGTGTAATTCAATACAAATTGTTATCTTTGCACATTAATTAGTAACAAACTGAATTTTGTAAGATGAATTTATTTGTAAAGAAAAGTGCGGACGAACTGCTGCGCGAAGCTGATAATGACGGAGGCAAAGGCTTAAAGCGTGTGCTAGGCACGTGGGGGCTCATAGCACTCGGTGTTGGTGTTATTATCGGCGCAGGCTTGTTTTCGATAACAGGCATTGTGGCGGGCGAGCATACGGGTCCTGCCATCATTTTAAGCTTTGTTTTGGCTGCTATATGCTGTGCTTTGGCAGGTTTGTGCTATGCTGAATTTGCCTCAATGATACCCGTTGCAGGCTCTGCGTACACCTATTCATATTTTACGATGGGCGAGCTTACAGCTTGGATTATAGGGTGGGACCTTGTGCTCGAATATGCCTTGGCAGCCATGACGGTAAGCATATCGTGGAGCCGCTATTTTAGTATAATGATGAACGATATAGGTTGGAATATACCATTGGAGTGGACGGCTTGTCCGAGCGATGGAGGCGTGTTTAACGTGCCTGCAACGCTACTCATCATATTGCTATCGTTTATTTTGATGCGTGGAACAAAAGGCAGTTCAAAGTTTAATGATTTCTTGGTAGTGCTGAAAATAGCCGTAGTGCTTCTCTTTATAATCATTGGTTTTAAATACATCAGAAGCGAAAATCTAACCCCCTTTGTACCTCAAAACACAGGTGTGTTTGGTGAGTATGGTTGGAGTGGTGTGTTGCGCGGTGCTGCAATTGTATTCTTCGCATTTTTGGGCTTTGATGCCATTAGTACAGCTGCACAAGAAACCAAAAATCCACGCCGCAATATGCCTATTGGTATCTTAGGTTCTCTTTTTATTTGCACCGTGCTTTATATGGTATTTGCACTGGTTATGACGGGCGTAGTAGATTATCATGTTTACAAAGGAGCCGATAGCATAGCACCTGCAGCTACGGCCATTGCTCATATGGGGCCAGTAGCTCCCGATGGTACCGTCACGCCAGCATATCCTTGGCTTAACAGAGGCATTATATTAGCTATATTGATGGGATATACCAGCGTAGTGTTAGTAACATTGTTAGGTCAGAGCCGCGTATTTTACAGTATGAGCCGTGATGGTTTGTTGCCTCCGTTGTTCTCACACTTACACAAGCGTTTTCACACACCAGCGCGTAGTAATGCCCTTTTTATGATAGTGCTTGGCACATTAGCAGGCTTAGTACCAGCCAATATCGTGGGCGAGATGACAAGTATTGGCACGCTTCTCGCATTTGCACTAGTGTGCTTGGGTGTAATTGTAGTACGTCGTACACAGCCCAATGCCCCGCGTGGTTTTAAAACCCCATTCGTGCCTTGGATACCTGCAGCAGGTGTAGTTTGCTGCGTTGCCATGATGCTTTTTCTTCCAGCCGACACATGGATTCGCTTAGTTATGTGGATGCTCATTGGCATAGATATCTATTCGTATTATGGCATACGTCACAGCACTATTGGTGGTGGTACCCCTCGTCGTCATGGTCAAAGCATACTCTCTGGATTAGGTAGTTTTATTGCCGTGTTATGCATTGTAACAGGCTTTTGGCATCAGCAAACGGTGGGTTGGAATGCAGATAAAACATTGTTTTTGATAGCTGTTATATTTGGTTTGGCACACATCTTTTTCTATGTTGTGCGTGGCTTTGTCTTTCGCAAGCAGAGCTAAAAAAGATACAATTGTTGGAGCAAGTAGGTACCCCAAGTTTTGAATGCTTACTTGCATAAATAATCTATATGTCAAACATTCAATATGTTATGTAAAATATGAATTTATTCATAAAGAAATCGGCCGAGGATTTATTAAAAGAAGCCGAGAATGATGGTGGACGCGGGCTGAAACGTGTGCTTGGTCCTGGCGGATTAATAGCATTAGGAGTAGGTGTAATTATAGGTGCAGGTTTGTTTTCAGTAACAGGCATTGTAGCAGGTGCGCATACTGGTCCAGCCATAGTCATAAGTTTTGCGCTTGCGGCGGTGGCATGCGCATTGTGCGGTTTGTGTTATGCCGAGTTCGCTTCTATGCTTCCTGTTTCAGGTTCGGCATACACCTATTCGTACTTTACAATGGGCGAACTCGTAGCATGGATAATAGGGTGGGACCTTGTGCTTGAGTACACAGTAGCGTCGGTTGCCATAGCCATATCGTGGAGCAAATACTTCAGCATTATGCTTCAAGATATAGGTCATCCGCTCCCCATAGAATGGACAGCATGTCCTGCAGAGGGCGGAATATTCAATGTGCCAGCCATGCTATTAGTAGTGTTCTTGTCGTGCATTTTAATGCGCGGAACAGCTGGTAGCTCAAAGTTCAACGACCTCATGGTGGCGCTAAAGATAACAGTTGTATTAGCTTTTATCTTTATTGGTTTTAAGTATATCAGAGCAGAAAATCTCACCCCGTTTATCCCCGAAAACACGGGTGTTTTTGGCGAATATGGTTGGAGTGGAGTGTTGCGCGGAGCCGCAATCGTGTTCTTTGCATACATAGGTTTCGATGCTGTAAGTACGGCAGCACAAGAAACAAAGAACCCTCGTCGCAATATGCCAATAGGCATTTTAGGTTCGCTATTGGTGTGTAGTATACTCTATATGGTGTTCTCGTTTGTGATGACAGGTGTGGTTGATTATCATGCATACATAGGTGCCGAGAGTATAGCACCAGCAGCAACAGCTGTAGCCAACATGGGGCCAGTTGGTGCCGATGGTGTGGTTGTTCCAGCTTATCCATGGCTTAATCGTGGCATTATCATAGCCATATTGTTAGGTTATGCCAGCGTGGTAATGGTAATGATGTTAGGGCAGAGTCGTGTGTTTTACAGCATGAGTAAAGATGGATTGTTACCACCTTTGTTCTCACATCTACACAAGCGTTTTCACACCCCAGCCCGAAGCAACTTCCTCTTTATGATTGTGATAGGCACGTTAGCAGGCATTGTTCCTGCCAACATAGCAGGCGAGATGACGAGTATCGGAACGCTTTTTGCATTCTCGCTTGTGTGCTTAGGTGTGATAGTAGTACGCAAAACTCAGCCACATGCCCCTCGCGGTTTTAAAACCCCATGGGTGCCCTATGTGCCAGCGGCAGGACTCATTTTGTGTATTGGTATGATGCTTTTTCTCCCAGCCGAAACATGGATACGTCTTGTGATGTGGATGCTAATTGGTATAGACATATACTCTTATTATGGTATCAAACATAGCACGATAGGAGGTGGCACCATACGTCGTCACGGACAAACCATACTCAGTGCAATAGGCGTGTTTATAGGCTTTCTTTGCATACTAACAGGCTTTTGGCACCAGCAAACAGTGGGGTGGGGCGAGAGCCACCTTATGCTTTGGATTGCTGCCTTGTTTGGCGTTGTTCACATTTTCTTCTTCTTAGTAAGAGGCTTTATAAAGCACAATGATTAAGCGTTAAAACAAGCACCTAAATACACAAAGCCCACGTATCTATATAGCAAGATACGTGGGCTTATGTTATATATAATATATGTTCAGCAAGCAGTATTAAACCCTATCACCTAAGCGTTTCATCCAATATATTAGTCCGATAAATCCTAACACGGCACCCGCATAGCCAATATAAGCAATTGAAGCATGCGTACAAATGCTACCACCGATAAAGGCGCCACTACCTATGCCAAGGTTGAATATGCCAGAGAATATAGACATGGCTACGGCAGTGCTTTCGGGTTTAGTTATCAAGATGATGTTCGACTGCATAGCCACGTTGTAGGCTGTTGAGGCCATGCCCCATAAGGCACAAACTACGATAATAGCCAACAAACTGCTGGCACATGGTTGCAGCAGCAATAAACACAATGAAGAGCAAGCAACAATTGCCGTGATAAAGCGTTTGCGATTTTTGTTATAATATTTAGAAAATACAATACTGCCCAAAAATCCTGCGCCCCCATATATCATCAAGGTGGCAGTGACCCAACTATCTTTGAGCATAGACACCTGTTTTAAGAAAGGCTCTATATAGCTATAAGCCACATAAAACGATGTAGAAATAAGCAACGTAAAAATGTATAATCCAACAATGCCTTGTTGCTTAAGTAGCTCGGGCAATTTCCGTACTGAGAATTTGCCACGACTCGGAAGTGTGGGCAGTCTGAATGCGGCATATACAAAGGTGATGGCAGAGAATATGCCAATGCTTAAAAACGTCATACGCCATCCCACATGTAAACCTATAATTCTGCCTAAAGGCATACCCAATATCATGGCAACCGACGAACCTGTAACCACCATACTCAGTGCGATAGAGCGATATTTGTCGGGAACAATGCGCACTGCAATCGGAGATATTACCGACCAAAACACGGCGTGTGTGCAAGCCACACCAATGCGCGAAAACATCAACATAGCATAATTTGTTGATAAGAACGAAGTCACTTGGAAAAGCGTAAACAAGCCCAATAACCATAGTATTAGCCGTTTCATTTCCATTTTCGACACCAAAATCATCAATGGCAACGACAGTATCATCACTGCCCAAGCATACACCGATATGAGCATACCGGCACTTGCTTCAGTAAGTCCAAAGTCGGTTTTAATGTCGGTTAAAAGTCCGATAGGAACAAACTCCGAAGTATTGAAAATAAAGGTGGCAAACGTTAGAGCCAGCAGCGAAAACCAGTCCTTAACAGACATTTTATTTTCCATCATAGTTTAGTTGTTATTTTTTGTTTTTGTGTGGTGCAAAGTTAGTTTAAAACTAATGTTTAGTCAATAATATAATGTATTTTTGTAGCACTTTTTATTTTTAAAATAAAAGCATACATCATGATATTAGGTTCTTTACAAAACAGCGAACGCATAGAGAAACTCTATCCCGCTCTGAAGCAAGTGTTTAAGTTTGTCAAAACGCATAATTGTGCGGCATTACCGGCAGGTCGCATTGAGATAGACGGCGAAAAGGTGTTTATAAATGTGGATGATGCCACCCTTAAAACCCAAGAAGAGCAGATGCTCGAGGTGCATCGTAAGTACGTAGATATACATTTTCCTATAACCGACGACGAGATAGTAGGGTGGCGCGACTTAGCATCTATACACACGCAGAGTGTGGAGCCATTCAACGCAGAACGCGACTTTGCTTTTTACAAAGAACCTGCAAAGGTATATTTCACGGTGCAGCCAGGCGAGTTCTACATCATGTTTCCAGAGGATGCGCATGCACCTATTATAGGCAAAGGCTACTTGCGCAAGTTGGTGGCAAAGGTGCTTTTATAGTTTGTATTTATCCATATTATGTAAATGCAGAAAAGGTTAGAAACTTTATTCAAAATGAGTTTCTAACCTTTTTTTGTGGTGTTTAGTTGTGTAGTGTAAGCACTTCTATTTTAGGCCATGCCCCTAAGCGGTAGGGCACGTTTCCCCCAATGCCAGTAGACACATAGAGTTGTTGGTTTCCTTGGTGATAAATGCCTCCCCACTCGGGCATGAACCATGCTGCGGGCGAGAAATGCCCCACTTGCATTTGCAAGGCATGCGTGTGCCCTGATAGGGTTAAATCCACTTTTGTTTGCTTTATAACCTCGTTGCGCCAGTGCCAAGGGTCGTGGCTTAAGAGCACTGTGCATGCATTATCGTTGATGCCTTGCATAGCTTTCTTAAGGTTGCCATGCGAGGGGAAGGGAGGTTTACCAATGTTTTCAACTCCCACAACAACCAAGGAGTCGTTGCCTCTCTTAATAGCTTTATGTTCGTTGAGTAGCACCTGCCAGCCCATAGCCCGCTGTGCCCTAACGATGCGACAAGTCTCGTTGTGCTGTTCTTTAGCCGTAAGTCCGGGCTGATACAAGCAGTAATCGTGATTGCCAAGCACCGAAAGCACGCCATCTTTAGCCTTGAGTTTTCTCAGTGTGCGGATAAAAGGCAGGGCCTCGTTTGATGCGGTGTTTACCATGTCGCCAGTAAACACTATGAGGTCTGGCTTCTGCTTGTTGATACTGTCTACCATGGCTTTCATAATGCTTGTGTCGCCTGCATACGAGCCTAAATGAAGGTCGGAAATCTGCACAATTTTGTATCCGTTGAAGGCTGAAGCCATGCGTGGCAGTTTGATGTGAGTACGTTCCACACGCAACAATCGCCAGCCAAAGCCCGTTCCCCACACTTGTAGAGCAGCCATGCAAACGGCCAATACCAATGCTATCTTACGAGTGTAGGGGGCAAAATGTGGCAGTTGCCAAGCTATGCCTTTACCTACAATATCCACTATTACATACACCAGTTTAGGCACAGATATGCATATAATCATGATAAAAGCATACTGCATTAGCATGGATGCTCGCACTTGGCATACAAGTAGTAGCATGCACAAAAGTGTAGCTATAGTAGGCAATATTAAGAGCACTGTGCGCCACATGCCAGACTGCATGCGCAAATAGTTCCACCAGATGTAAGCATCGGGTAGTAGTAGTAAAAAGAGGATGAGAATAAAAAATCTGAACACTTTTCTATTAAGTTTATGTAAGTAGGTGTTGGTGGGACGAGCGTGCTAATTCATATTAATTTTGAACACCTACTTATCAATGGATTAGCATGTAATAATAGGGTAGGAAGTATAATAAAAACACAGACCAATCGTCACGCAGATGCATGGCGAATAGTCTGTGCTTTTTATATCATACTTTTCATATTAGTTTTCTTTATGTTGTTGCTCTTGCCATTTTTCGCGAGCAAACTCTTGCATATCGGTCACACGGTCTTTTTCATCAACAATCTCTGTGCCCAACATGGTTTCAATAACGTCTTCCATTGTAACGATACCACGGAAGCAACCATATTCATCGATGATAATAGAGATGTGTTCTTTCTTAGCCAAGAGTCGTTCCCATATTTTGCTCACGTTCTCAGTTTCCTGAAATGTTAGCACAGGGCGAGCAATTTCAGAGAGGCGTAGGTCAAATTTATCTTCGGCAAGTTTCTCAAGTATGGCTTGTCTCAGCACGTAGCCTTTTATGTAGTCGTCGTTCTCCTCGTTATAGATAGGTATACGTGAAAATTGGCGGAAAGCCTCATTTTGGTAGAACTCGCGTAGCGTTATGCTCTCTTCAGCAATCTCTGCAACCGAGCTTGGCGTCATGATGTCGCGTGCTTTCACATCGTCGAGTTTCAGCATATTTTGTATCATGCTGTTCTCTTTCTTTTCAAAAACGCCCTCTTCAGCACCCACCGACATCATGGCCGACACCTCTTCGCGACTTACAGAAGCCTGTTGCTTTTTGCTTGAGAATATGTGGGTGATAACTTCGGCCATAAGCACCAAGGGGTAGGTAATGATTACCAACACATGGATGATGCGAGCGCAAGGGATGGCTAACTTTCGCCAGTATGCAGCACCGATGGTTTTAGGTATGATTTCAGAAAACACAAGGATGAGCAAGGTGAGTATGGCAGAGGTTAGAGCAAAGAATTGGCTGCCAAATATAGCCTCGCTCTGTGCACCCACACCAGCAGCACCAACGGTGTGCGAAATGGTGTTTAGCGCAAGGATTGCAGCAATAGGTTTGTCGATGTCTTGCTTATATTTTTTGAGCAATGGTGCTCCAGGTCTGCCTTCTTGCTCAAGCATCGAAACAAACGACATAGGCGCAGAGAGCAGCACTGCCTCGAGTATGGAACATAGAAATGAGATGCTAAGAGCGCCTATTAAATAGAGGAGTAATAGCCCCATGGAATGTAAAATTAGTTAGACATATACCCCACTGCACAGAGTAGTATACACTGTGTGTAAGCCTTGGCAGGCTTTAGCAGGGAGCGGGCATAAAGCCGGGTAATAGCTCGGTTATAGCCACTTATCTTTGCAAAGATAGTAATATAAAATGATTTTCATTCTTTTGAATTTTTAATTTATTGTGAAATTTAAATAGCTAATGTTTTCACCCTATGTTTTTGATAAGTTGAGATACGCTTTTGTGCTTCTATTATCTGTCAGAAACAAACAAATGAAAACCACAAAAAAACGTGCAAGATACATACGCTCTTACACGTTTTTTTATAAACGCCGCTTACTACAGATACTTGGCCAAGAAAGCCTCCATAGCTCTGTAAAAGTCAAAGCGGTTTTCTTGGTTGTGAAAGCCGTGTCCTTCGTTGTCTTTCACCATGTATTCTACTTCAATGCCGCGTTTTTTTAGTGCTTCAACCATTTGGTCGCTCTCAGCCTTGTTTACGCGTGGGTCGTTAGCTCCCTGTGCAATGAAGAGTGGCACACAGATGTTGTCGGCATGCAAGGCTGGCGACGTGGCGGCAAGTTGCTCTTTATCCGTTTCGGGATTGCCCACCTGTTCATACATCATTTCGAGCATGGGGCGCCAATAAGGGGGAATGGTGCTCATAAAGGTAAACAAGTTGCTCACGCCCACATAGTCTATACCGCATGCATAAAGCTTAGGAGTGAGTGTCAAGCCAGCCAACACCGCATAACCACCATAGCTTCCGCCGTAGATAGCAATGCGCTTGGGGTTGGCTATGCCTTGGCTGATGAGCCACTCTACGCCCTCGGTTATGTCGTCTTGCATCTTAAGTCCCCACTGCTTGTAGCTGGCTTCAAGAAAACTGCGCCCATAGCCCGTGGAACCGCGAAAGTTCATTTGAAACACCGCATACCCCCGGTTGCTCAAAAATTGCACCTCCGACGAGTAGCCCCAGCAATCTCTTGCCCAAGGGCCGCCATGAGGGTTTACCACAACGGGCAGGTTACGAGTCTCGTCTATGCTTAAGCCCGCGGGCAAGGTGAGATAAGCCTCGATGGTAAGTCCGTCGCTGGTGTTGTATGTCACGGGCAGCATCTCGTTCATCTCCTCTTTCTTAATCCACGGAGCAAGGTCAGCCACCTTTTCAGCCTTGTCGGTCTCGGCGTCGTAGAGCCAGTAGGCACCGCGTGTGCGGTCGCCACCAACGTATATCAAGTAGTAGCGTTCAGCCTTGTCGCTATCGGCAATGCCGTAACGCTCGTCGGGAAAATGTGCCTTGATGCGCTTGCGCAAAGCCTCCTCTTCGGCATCGAAAAAGTGGCGTATAGGCTCTTTGTGTCCGGTGCAGTAAACGCTCAACAAGCGTTTGCGCTTGCGCGAGTAGCTGATGCTCGAGATGTCGTAACGCTTGTTTTCGTAGAGCAGTTCAAGCTCTTTACAACTTGAGGGGTCCATGCGCACAAGCACTGTTTTGTCGCGTCCGAGGTTGGTAGCAGCGTACACTTCGCGGTTGTCGGGCGTAAACTCCATAAAGCTCACCACGTCCTTAAAGTTGGTAGTAAGCACTGGGCGGAAGGGCTCGTCCTCTGTGTCGCGATAGAGCACCTGCGTGTTTACACCATCAACAATGGCTGTAGCCACGCGTAGGTGGCCGTCGTGGTCGGTCATCCAACCTTGAATGTTACCCGGGTTTTCGGCCAAAAGAGTGAGTTCGCCCGTTTCGATGTTGAGGCGATAAGGGTCGAAAACCTCAGCATTGCGCTTGTTCATGCCAATCAGCACAAAGCCCGTTTGCTCTTCAAGGTCGTCGATAAGGCTGGTACGCACCCCTGGAAAGGCGGTGTAAGCACGTAGGTCGGTGCCGTCGCGCTTTACGCCATAAAGTTGGTAGTTTTCGTCGCCAGCCGTATCTTTCATAAAGAGCAGTCGCTCATTGTCGGCCCACATATAGCCAGCCACACTTCGTTCTGTTTCGCTTGTGATGCGCACGGAGGCATCGTCGTTGTCGCTCACTTTGCGCACAAACACGTTGAGGCGGTCGTGATAAGGAGCCATGTAAGAGATGTAAGCACCATCGGGCGAGAGCTGATAAGCAGTGCGCTCGGAGTTGCGAAAAAAGTCTTCTAAAGGAATTTGTCTCATATAATATATGCGTGGTTGATTTTGTAATCTTATTTGCCTTAAGTCGCCTTACTATTGAACCATAAAGCCGTTATGCTGCTGCCACAGCACGTGGTATTCTGCCATAACATGCGTAAGGTGTTGGCGTATCACGGCCGTGATACGCTCGTATCGCGCCCATGATACGC
>DJEH01000103.1:0-3947 GCA_002431845.1 Prevotellaceae bacterium UBA5903
TAGGCTGAAGAGGGAGCGTAGCGGGCTACGCGACCGATGAAGCCTGTGGCTCTGGCGGAAACAATGTGCTAAGGCATATCAATTAATTTTGAGCACCTACTTAAGTGAAGCTCATTGCAAAAGTCTGCAATAGTTTCTTCTGCATTTGTTTTTAGTTCTATAAAAACATTGCTTTAGATGTACAAGTGAAGGTCAAAACATTTCTTTTTTTAATGCGATTATAAATAATCAAGGTTATAAATGTATCTTTGCAAGTGTTATGAACTTGACATCAATTATACGTCCTATATTCAATGGCAGACTGCGTGCTATAGACCAGTACGCCAGTCATGCAGAGAGCATTCAGCGCGGCGTGTTAGAGCATTTGCTCCACACAGCAGCCGACACTGAATGGGGGCACCATTACCATTATGATGCTATCCGTAGTTATGAGGAATTTGCACAAAAAGTGCCTATCAACACTTACGAAGAACTAAAGTCATACATCGACCGTATGCGCCACGGTGAGCGTAACCTATTGTGGCCGGGGTGGGTAAAATGGTATGCCAAGTCGTCGGGAACCACCAACGACAAAAGCAAGTTTATACCCGTCAGTGCAGCCGGTTTACACGACATTCACTATCGTGGCGGAACAGATGTTGTAGCCCTATATTTACGCAACAATCCTGTAAGCCGATTGTTCGATGGCAAGGCCCTTATCCTTGGTGGGAGCCATTCGCCCAACTACAATGTGGCGGGCTCTTTGGTGGGCGACTTGAGTGCTATACTTATTGAAAACATCAATCCACTTGTCAATATGGTGCGTGTGCCGTCGAAGAAGGTGGCATTGCTGAGCGACTTTGAAGAGAAGCGCGACCGCATAGCAGAGATAGCCATAAAGAAGCACGTTACCAATATATCGGGCGTACCCTCGTGGATGATGGCGGTGATAAACCGTATGCTTGAGATAACGGGCAAGCAATATCTCGACGAAATATGGCCCGACCTTGAGGTGTTCTTCCATGGTGGTGTAGCCTTTACCCCCTATCGCGACCAGTACCACCGCCTCATTCGTTCGCCCAAGATGCACTATATGGAAACGTATAATGCCAGCGAGGGTTTCTTTGGTGTGCAAAACGATCCTTCGGATGCTGCCATGCTTTTAATGATAGACTATGGCGTGTTCTACGAGTTTATTCCGCTCGAAGAGTTGGGCAAGCCCAATCCTGCAGTATTGCCCCTATGGGAGGTTGAGACGGGCAAGAACTACGCCATTGTTATCAGCACCTCATGCGGTTTGTGGCGCTACCAAATAGGCGACACCGTGAAGTTTACTTCCACTTCTCCCTACAAGTTCATCATAAGCGGACGCACCAAGAGTTTTATAAATGCCTTTGGCGAAGAGCTCATCGTTGATAATGCCGAAAAGGGCCTTCACGAGGCTTGCCGCCAAACAGGAGCCGAGGTAAACGAGTATACAGCTGCCCCAGTGTTTATGAACAGCGAGGGTAAGTGCCGCCACCAATGGGTAATAGAGTTTCAGCGCGAGCCGGCCGATATAGAGCAGTTTGCCACCATACTCGACCAAGCCTTGCAGCAAATCAACTCGGATTATGAAGCCAAGCGACATAAAAACATAACGCTGCAACGCCTTGAAGTGATAAAAGCAAAGCCTGGCTTGTTTAACGAGTGGCTAAAGCGCAAAGGCAAGTTGGGCGGGCAGCACAAGGTGCCCCGACTGAGCAATAACCGCACCATCATAGACGAGGTATTGAAGATTAATGCCGAACTGTAGCAATCTTCACATCAACAATAAAATCAACAAAGAAAACGCGTGAGCACTTATCATATCCTTACAACCTTGCTTGCACCGGGTGCTACATTCATAGCAAAAGCAAGAAGAGGCAAAATGTTTTCAGCCCCCTTATGCATGGCTCTGATAACATTGCTAATGGTGGCATCGTGCGCCAATCCCGGTTCGGGACCCGATGGCGGTCCCTACGACGAAACCCCACCTAAAATAGTGAGCATGACCCCCATGTTGGGTGGTACCAACGAGAAGAGCAAAAAAGTAACCATTACCTTCGACGAGGCCATCAAGGTAGAGAATGCACAAGAAAAAGTGACGGTTTCGCCCCCACAAATAGAGGTGCCAGAGATTAAAACCTCGGGGCGTCGCATCAGTGTTGAACTCGCCGACTCGCTCAAGCCCAACACCACCTATACCATCGACTTTAGCGATGCCATAGTAGATACCAACGAAGGCAACCCTCTTGGTAACTTTACGTATTACTTCTCAACAGGTGCGCAACTCGACACCATGGAGGTGGCTGGTCATGTGTTATCAGCCAACAATCTTGAGCCGATAAAGGGCATATTGGTGGGCCTGCATAGTAATCTTGCCGACTCAGCTTTCACCACATTGCCCTTCGACCGTGTGGCGCGTACCGACGGAGCAGGCCATTTTACTATTAAAGGCGTAGCACCCGGAACATACCACATTTATGCGCTAAAGGATGTTGATAACGACTTTAAAATGTCGCCAGGCGAGATGATAGCCTTTAGCCGAGAGCTGATAAAGCCAAGTTCCTTTCCCGACATACGCCGCGACACCCTATGGCGCGACACCATCAACATCGACACCATTAAGAGTGTAAAATACACCCACTTTACCCCCGATGATGTGCTTTTGCTTGCCTTTACAGAGCAAAATGTGAGTCGCGCATTGCTTAAAACCAAGCGCGAACCCGCCTATTTCACCACCTACTTTACCGCTCCTTCAAAGCAGATGCCTAAGGTGCGAGGACTCAACTTCGATGCAACTAATGCCTTGGTAGTGTCGCACTCAATGGGCAACGACACCCTTACCTATTGGCTCTGCGATACAGCCCTTGTTAATCGCGACACCTTGACTATAGCCTATACCTACCAGGCTACCGACGACTCTACACACCTCAACTATATGCGCACCGATACGCTCGACCTTGTACCACAATTCTCGTACGAGCGTCGTCAAAAGTTGAAGCAAGTAGAGATAGAAAAATGGCAAAAAGAGCAAGCAAAAAAGCGCAAGCGTGGCGAAGCCGTGGCACAAGCAATGCCTGCTAAACCGCTCGAACTAACCATTGTAACAGGTAGCACCATTACCCCCGACAAAAACGTGGTGTTTGCCCTTAAAGAGCCAGCCAAGCAGGTTGATACTACCAAAATACACTTGTTCTTGAAGGTAGACTCGACATACCACAAAGCCCCCTTCCGGATAGAAAAAGACACGCTCAGCCTGCTCTACTACACCTTGCGAGCAGAGTGGCGCCCCGGCCAACAGTATGTTATCAACGTAGATTCGGCAGCTATCGAGGGGCTTTCGGGCATGGTAAACAAAAACTATGATGCGCGTATATCAATAGGTGCCGACGATAGCTATGGCTCTCTGTTCTTGCTTATTCCCGATGCCGACTCCACCTATGTGGCGCAACTGCTCGAAACCGACACCAGGGTGAAAAAGCAAGTAAGTGTGAAGAATGGTCGTGCCGACTTTTTCTATCTAAGCCCTGCCGACTATTACGTAAGAGTGTTCAACGATCGCAACCAAAATGGCAAATGGGATGCTGGTAGCTATGCCGATGGCAAGCAAGCTGAAGAGGTATATTACTATCCACAAAAGTTTACCGTGCGTGCCAATTGGGACATAGAGCAAACGTGGAACCTGCACGAACTGCCGCTCAACAAGCAAAAGCCACAAGAGTTGATAAAGCAAAAGGCTGATAAAAAGAAGACACCTAAAAACCGCAATGCCGAACGCTTGCGGCAGAAGGGTGGAAACTGATAGACAAGGGATTACAATGCACAATAAAAATGCTTTTCCCTTGTAAAAAAACGCTTTGTTGCGCTTGCTTATAAACAATTAAAGCTATCTTTGTTCTACTTATCACCCCACGAAAAGGAAGGTAAGTAGGTGTTCAAAATTA
>DJEH01000103.1:4078-5201 GCA_002431845.1 Prevotellaceae bacterium UBA5903
AATTAATGTAGAACATGATTATATAAATTAATTTTGAATACCTACTTATAGTAAAAACAAATGGTTAAACAAATTCAAGCATTATGAAAAAGCTATTGTTCATATTATTCATGTTTGTAGGTGCACTCAATGCCCATGCACAATGTTCATCAAACAATACGGCTTTTAAGAGTGGCGAAACGCTTATATACGACCTCTATTTTAATTGGAAATTTGTGTGGATAAAGGTTGGGTCAGCCTCAATGAACACCACGCAAACCACCTATGGTGGTGCGCCAGCCTATCGCAGTTATCTCATTACACGAGGGTCGAAAAAGGCCGATAAAATATTTGTGATGCGCGACACCTTGATGGCATATACGGGTCTTGACCTCGTGCCAAAGTACTATGTAAAGAAAGCATTCGAGGGTAAAACCTATCGTAAAAACGAGGTGTGGTACTCTTACCCTTCGGGCAAGTGTAACGTAAAAATGCGCTATCAGCGCGACCATAACCCAGCCTCGCATAGCAGCCATTCGAGCAAATACTGTGCATTCGACATGATAAGTATGCTTATGCGTGCCCGTTCGTTCTCGGCCGAAGGCATGAAGGTGGGCCACCGCATCAACTTTTTGATGGCCGATGGACACACTTGCGAATGGAAGAGCATTATATATCGTGGTAAAAAAACATTTAAGATGGAAAACACGGGAACAAAGTATCGTTGCATGGTATTCTCGTTTGTTGAAAAGGAGAATGGAAAGGAAAAAGACATCGTTACTTTCTACATCACCGATGACAAAAACCACCTTCCCGTACGCCTCGACATGAACCTTAATTTTGGTACAGCCAAGGCTTTCTTAACAGGTGCAAGAGGATTGCGTAATCCGCAAGCAGCCAAGATTAAGTAGGCAAGCAAAACCTAAGTTTAAAACCATTAGATAAAGGTTGCCGATTAGCATATACCCTACATGCTAATCGGCAACCTTTTTATGTGCTAAAAGGGCTACTTGCGCATGCTCATTGTTAGAGCATACGTGGTGTTATCTATGAATAGTGCGCATGCAGTTGGCGTATCACGCCCGTGATACGCTCGTATCACGCCCACGATACGCGCGTATCACGCCCATGATACGCTCGTATC
>DJEH01000103.1:5219-8534 GCA_002431845.1 Prevotellaceae bacterium UBA5903
ATCACGGCCGTGATACGCCAATAGGTTTTGCATGGTTGGACAGAACAATACGTGTTTATGCACAATAATCAAGGCTTTATTTGTGCGTAATGTACTGATTATCAGCTATTAACGTTGCGTTTAAAAAAATAGCCATGCAGCAACTGCTTTATGTTGCTGCATGGCTTAAAAAAAGTTGTATGTAACGAGATCTCGTTATTTAAAGATTACGCCATAGGGATGGATGCCTACGCCATATTTTTTGACGAAAGCACCATCGGCGGTGTAGACAAACACGTAGCCTGGCGATGCATAACCAAAGGCATTGGCATCGGCGCAGATGTAGAGTTGCTTAGTTGTAGGGTTGATGTCGATGCAGATGGGGTTGCCAGGTAGGTTGTCGGCGGGCAAGAGGTTGTCTTGCAACTTTGCGCCAGTAGCGGTGTTGTACACGCTGCTCGAAATGTTTGTAGCTCCAGTTGTCCAGTCGGTAACAGCGTTAAGCACGTAAAGAACAGACTGCTTTCCGATGGTGCGCGATAGGCGGTTCAAGTTGTCGGTGGCAATGATTGAGCCATCGCAAAATTCAGCAGCGTTGCCCGTGTTGTCAATCTTCCATACCTTAGGAGCAACATCGCCATAGTTGCCTTGACAAACCACAAATACGTTGCCCATATCATCAGAGGTGATGGTGGTTGGGTTCATGCCCACACCGATAGACTTGTCGAGCGTAAAGGCCTTAGCATCAATTTGAGCCACGCTGAAACCATTAACATAGTTGTGCGAAGAGTTATTACCATCGCTCACGGCAGCATAGACCTTGCCATTTGAGGCTGTGATGCCAGCAGGGTTAGGACCTACTGCCAGAGGCTCTGAGGCGGCAAAGGTTAAGGTGTCGAAACGAGTTACGTAGCCATCGTTGTTGGTAACAAATACATAGCCATTGCTACCGCATACCCCTTCGGGCTGATTGGTTTGTACGCTTGCCACCTTGCGCATGGTTTTGGCATCGATAACCCATACAAGGTTCTCATCGTACATGGGAACATATACTTTTGAACCATAGATAATGGGCTTTTGTGGACCATTGCCCAGGCTTTGGTTGTTAACTTGTTGAAACACACCGCTAACTAATGTGGTGTCGGTGGCACCAAACACAACCTCGTCGATAGTGCCAGCCACTTTGCCATAGGCATTGCCTTGGTTTACTACATAAAAGCCACTCTCGCCACGCGAAGGATATGAGGGAGTGTTGGGGGTGGGGTCATCGTCTGAACAGGCTGTGAACCCAACTGTTGCAATCAGTGCAATAGCTACAAATTTTAGATGTTTAAGCATAGATGTATTGTATAATTAAAATGAATAATTCAGCGTTATTTTGTATGCTCTTCCGGGCATAGGATAGTTGCCTATCACTTCGTATCGCTTATCAAACAGGTTGATAAGGTCGATGCGTGCAGTGAGCATGCTTTGCCCTATGCCTATGTTGCGAAAGAGCGATACCCCCCACTCGCTGTAGGCGGGTAGGTCGGTAGTAGCGATATGGTTGTTGGTGCACCAACGCATTGAGGCAAATGTGGCATGCATCACCAGGTTGGCCCAAGGGTTGTGCCATGTGGCCGATCCGCCACCGCTGTGAATGGGCGTATATGCCAACTGCTTGTGCCATGTGGTGAGGGTTGGCGAAGTGTAATCGCAACTTTGCTGCAACGAGTAGTTGAGGCTGAGCGAGAGCGCATGGTGGGTGGCAATGTGCCATTTGCTTTGTAGCGTTAGGTCGGTGCCAAGCGTGCGAACCTTTCCCATGTTTACGGTTTGCCAAATAAAAAGGTTGTAGGGGATAGACACTATTTTGTCGCTCACACGGTTGTAATAGCCGTCGATGGTAAGTGCTAATAGTGGCCACCGTTGAGCGGGAGAGGCTTGTAAGGTTGTGCCAATAGAGAACTGACGAGCCAGTTCGGGGTTGAGTGTTTTTGAACCTAAATGATAGTAGTAACTTTCGGTAAAAGTGGGCGCTCTGAAGCTCTCTTTATAGCCAGCCCGCAGGTAAAGCCAAAGCGGATTGCTGAGCAGCCTAACGGAGGCAGTGACCGAAGGTGTTATGCGCGAACAGTCTTTGGCAGAGCCACCACCTTCTGTTTGGTTCCAAACGTGGTGGTAGATGGCGCGAGCAATGAGTGTAAATCGCTCAGAGCGTAGCTGAAGGGAGAGTGCTTGCAACCATGTGTGACGGCTTGCGCGGTGGTCGGTTGTTTGGTTGCTATTAAGCGAGGCATAAGCATAGTCGGTGGCATAGGATAGTTGCAGCACGCGGCACAGGTTGGTTGAGGCACCCGCTGTGGCATAACTTTCGCGTTGCCAATAGTGTTGGCGTAAAGCACCGTCGGGATATTGAGCGTCGATGTTGTCGTAAAGGCTTTTTTGCCAATTGTATTTGGCGGCAGCAAAAAGCTTGACGTGCGGAAGTTGCTGCTTTAAAAATACCTGTGCAAAAGCCGTTTGGTCGTTAAGCCGCTCGTTGTTTTGGTTTACATAATAGCGCACCATGCCAGGTAGGTGTCGGTAGTTGTGCGAGAAGTAAGCTTTTACGTTTATTTCGCCTTTATCGTTGGGCGTGATGCGCATAGAGGCCTCAGAAGTGGCGGTTTGCATTTTGCTATTGTTGCGACGCAAATGCATGGTGGCCACACCATTTTCTATGGTAAAGGGGTAGTTGTTGAGTGCATAAAAATAGTCTTGGCTGAGGCAGAAAGCCGCACGTTGGGTTAGTTGCTTCTCTATCATCAGCGAGGGAGCGTATGTGCTAAACGATGCTTGTTTGACGCTTGTACTGCCGTGCCATTTGCGGTCGGCATGGTGGTTTGAAAGTCCATTAAGGCTGATAACGGCTGCTGCAATAGAGCGCACTGGACACAACAAGGCCTCGTTATCGAGCGTTTGTAGCTCTATGGTCGAAAGTCTATCAACATTGAATTGCCCCATATCAATTTGCCCTTGTCGTGTGTCGCTAACGGGCAGGCCATCGTAGGTAACAACCGTGTGCGAAGCCCCCATGCCACGTACACTAACCGTTTTGAGTCCGCCTGCTCCCCCATAGTCGCGCAGATTAACTCCCGAAAAGCGGCGCATAGCATCGCCTATATCGGTAATGCCACGTTCGGTAACATCGTTTTGGCTGATGCGCTGAATGCTGGTGGGTGAACTGAGCGTTTCGATGCGTCGTGTGGCAGTAACTTCGGCAGTTCCCAATGTGTCATCGGGAGTGGCAAAGACTAAAGATAGCGTAATGAGAAGTGATAGCAAAGCAGTGTTGAAATGAGTGTGCAGACTATC
>DJEH01000103.1:8572-15381 GCA_002431845.1 Prevotellaceae bacterium UBA5903
TATCAAGAATAGTTTGACAGGCAAAACTCTTCTTGATAAACAAGTCATTGGTAAGTGGTTTTGTGAATATGTAGCTCCTTGTTGAGGAGTTTGCTTCTTTATTCTTCCTCGAGAATGAAAGAGGCGTGTCGTGTTAGAGAAAAGCCTTGCTTAGCATCTATAACAAAGCTCACGGCAGGTATTCTGGCTCGTCCCTCAGCATCCGCCTTCCCGTTTGTAAGCTATGAAGTGCACTCATTAAGAGCGGTGTATCATGCCCAAACAGTGGCCAATATGGAATGCTGAGTAAAAGAATGGACATACAGCAGCGGGACTGCACAGGATTTGCACCTGTTTCCCTAATCCGTAGGCAAGTGCAAAGGTAGAATTTTTTTTTTATGTAGAAATAAAAGCCTAAGCAGTTGTTGCTTAAACGCAAAAAAGAGGCAATGAGAAATGACCCTTTTATTAGGCATTTCTCATTGTCTCTTACTGTTATTTTTTAAATTGTAGTTGCTTGATGTTAAGCCTCCTTTTTGCTCTTGCGAACGTTATATACAATGGCAAAAACAAATAGCAACATAATAACTGCGAGTGCAGCATAAGCCACGTTGTTGGTGGTGGTGACAGACGATGGACGGAATGTAGCCACCACTTGATGCTTGCCCGCAGGCACCTTGAGTGCACGCAACACGTAGTTTACACGACCAAATTCGGCAGGCTTGCCATCAATTGTTACGGTCCAACCTGGGTAGTATATCTCAGAGAATACAACCACACCGCCCTTGGCACTATTGATGGTATACTTTAGTTGGTTAGTGTCGTAAGCATCGAGTATAACAGTGCCCGAGTCGAGTGGCGAGCCATTGAGCGTGGCTTTAAATTTATCATCGGCTACAGCTTGGTGCTTAGTGTCGAGATGGGTGAGGGCTGCCATTTCAGCATCGGCATTCTTAACGAACGATAGGTTGCTAACGAACCATCCATTGCCGTTGGCACGAGGGTTCTCAATAACTTGGTTAGCCTGTTTGCCAAAGATAAGATACTTGGTGTTGAGCATGTTGATAACGGGTGCAATGCTGTCTGCATTCACCTTGGTCATGTCGCCCTCAGCAGCGTTAATAGCGTTGGCAAGTTGCTGTATCTCGTCGTTGAGTTGACGGTCTACAAGGTCTTGATAACGGTGCAACTTGGCTGCATGGTAGCCCCCAATGCTGTGATGATAGTATGAGGTGGCGTTAGAGGTTTCGTTGAACGGACTGCCGCCAGTGCTTAGGTTGAGCACACGATAGTAGCTCTTGTCTTGCAAGATGCGTGCGTCGGCAGGGGTTTTAGTAAAGGTTTCTTGACGTACGGTTTCTTCGGTAAAGCTATCGTTGTTGAGGTAGCGCTTGTCTATTTGCCACATATCTACCAAGCATATCAATGCTAAGATAGCGCAGCAAATGTCGCCTCTGAGCTTATCCGAAGCGTATGCCCATACCACTAAAATGCCCAAAATTATTACAAAAGCAGAGCGCAAAGCATCGGCCGAAAGTATGGCATGGTGCATAGAGGTGATGGCTGCCATGTATTGTCCGATAAGCTCGGCAGGGAAGCCTGCTTGACGCATCATGCTAAAGGTTTCCATGTCGGACGACGAGATGCAATTGCCTGCTACGCCAGGAGCAATCCATACCAACAAGCAGAAGCCCAAAGTGAGAACTAATGCTACGGGCAGACCTATCTTTTTGGTTAAAGTAGCGTCTTTCCAGTGCAAAAGGTCGAAGAGGTGCTTGTTTTTAGATATTTCGTAAAGACAGAGAACGGCAAGTAATGGAATGGTAAACTCAGCAATAACAAGTGCCGAACTTACGGTGCGGAACTTGGCATAGAGCGGCATGTGGTCGATGAAGAAGTCGGTTATGCCAGGAATATTTTTGCCCCATGCAAAGAGCAAACTTAGGAGAGTGGCAGCAAGTAGTCCCCATTTAATAGGGCCTTTAACGTAGAATAGGCCAAGGATAAACAAGAAGCAAACAAAGGCTCCCACATACACTGGGCCAACCGTAAATGGCTGGTCGCCCCAATAAAGCATGATGCCGGGAGGGTATGCTTGGATGTTGGCTTGCTGCAGAGCTTGCTGTGTTTGCCCCGCACATTGGTAAAAGTCGTCGTATCCGTTGAGGTCTTCAACGCCCTCGCGGTCGAGGATTGACGATGAACCACCGCCTTTATAGTCGGGAATGAGCAGTGTGAGTGTTTCGTCAATGCCATAGCTCCACATGGTAATGTAGTCGCGGTCGAGGCCGTTGGTGGCTTGTTGTGCTTGTTGAGCACCGTGCTTTTGTGGCGTTAGTTCGGCCTTTCCACGCATAGACTCTTGCGCATATTGGTAGGTGTGATAGATGTTGGGAAGGTTGGCAGCAACGCCCAACAAACCAGCAATAATTAGCACACCTGTGGCTTTAGCCCATTTTCCTAACGACTTTTTAATGCATGCATCTACAAAATATGCCACCACGAGCATAAGCATGACGAAGAGAAAATAGTAGGTCATTTGCAAGTGGTTGCTCACCACCTGAAAGGCGGTAAATAATGCCGTTACAGCACCGCCCCAAAGGTACTTGCCCCTATAACATAACACCAAACCCGCAATGGTGGGGGGAATAAATGCAAGGGTCATTACCTTCCAGATGTGTCCAGCAGCAATGATGATAAGAAAATAAGAGGAGAAAGCCCACAATATGGAGCCTAATGCCGCCAAGTAGGGCTTGAAGTTGAAGGCACGTAGCAAAACGTAAAAGCCCAAGAGGTAGAGGAACAAATAGCTAATGGCAGGAAACCACTTGCCTGTGCCAAGGGCATAAACCTCGGAAAGCGCATAAACGGTGTCGGTGGCACCATACGAGGGAGCCGTTTGATAGGTAGGCATACCGCTAAATATAGCGTTGGACCATCGAGAGGTTTCGCCGTTGTGTGTGCTGCGAAACTCTTTTTGCTCTTGCCCCAAACCTACTGAGGCCACCGTGTCGTGACCGCCTAACACAAGTCCTTCGCTCATAGGAGTGAAGAAATAAACTGTGCTGACAATCAAGAAAAGCAACACAACGATGGCATCGGGTGCAGCTTTTTTTAGAATGCTTGTAAAGTTCATATTAATTGTTTTAATGTTTTAAGTACAAAAGTACAGAAACATCTTAGAATAGGCTTGCAATGGTGTCTGAAAGTTTAAGTTTCCCTCTAAGCCAAACTACATTTGCAGCGTAGCAAAAGGTTTATCTATAATTTTTTCTTACATTTGCATAATATTGTATTAATCTGATAATAAGCCGAAAATATGGAAATATTAGATATTATAGGAGTCGGTATAGGCATTGTTGCTACAGTTCTTGGCGGCGTATGGTTTATTGTAAATAAAGCTTTTGGCGTTGGGCGTTTTTCTCATCGTATAGATGAAGTGGATAAGCGCACAAGCAATGCTGCATGTGATTTGCATAGTAAAGACATTGATAGTATAAAGTATGACATACGTTCTATAAAGACAGATATAGTAACTATAAAGTCTTTATTGGCAATGAAGCACAAAGATGCTGCATCTATTTTTTCTATGAAGAATAGCCCTCGTCAGCTTAACGATGTTGGCAAGAGATTGTTGGCAGATATAAAAGGAGAAGAGTTCTTAGCAAAATATCAGCAAGAACTGTTTACACTAATAGAAAGCTATGCTCCAAAGACTGCTCTTGATGTAGAAAATGCTGCTCACGAGGCGTGCATGTCTTGTGTAAACAAGGATATATTTAATGGGTTTAAGAATTTTATTTATAATTCTCCTTCCTTCATGATAAAAAATAATGATGGACAAGAGCGACCTTATGACTTGACTATACCAGACATATGTTTCGTTTTGAGTCTGCCCTTGCGAGATATGTATTTAAAAGAACATCCGCAAATAGTAGTAGAGTAGATAATACAAAAATAGTCCCCTTTGCAATAGAATGTATATTCCTAATTATATTACAAAGGGGACTATTTTTGTATGAAATGTATGCCTAATTTATACCCAAAACATCACTATCAGTTGGGCTATAATCACCCTAAGGAACATGCCTAAGGGATAGACCGTTGCATAGGCAACAGAGGCTTTGTCGTTGTCGGGGAGGGTGTCATTGACATATTCAAGCGCTATGGGGTTGGCCATTGCACCGCAGAGCATACCTGCAGTAGTAGCATAGCTCTTTTTGGCTCCAACCACGCTCACAATGCTCATGATGATAACAGGCACAAGAGTAATGACCATGGCTATGCCTATCCACCACAATGCTTTGGGCTGCATAACGGTGGCTACAAAGTCCTTGCCCGCATCGAGGCCTAAACAAGCCAAGTACATAGAAAGTCCTAACGAACGCAGCATGAGGTTGGCACTGGTAGTGGTGTAGGCCACCATGTGAAAGCGTGGACCGAAAGCACCTATCAATATGCCCATCACGATAGGACCACCCGCCAAACCAAGCTTTACGGGGTAGCTCATTCCTGGAATAAAAACAGGGATGCTTCCTAATACCAATCCTAAGACGATACCAATAAAGATAGTTACCATGTTAGGCTCGTCAAGACGTTTTACAACGTTGCCAAGTTCTGTGGCCACTTGCTTAATGCTCTCGGCCTCGCCCACCACGGTTACGCGGTCGCCAATGCGCAATGTGAGGTTGGGAGTGGCTACAAGCTGTATGCCCGAACGCTGCACGCGGCTCACGTTTACCCCATGACGTTGGCGCAAGTGGAGGTCGCCTAAGTGACGCCCATTGATGTTAGAACGGGTGATGAGAATACGCTGAGAGATGAGTTTAGAGTCGAGTGCATTCCAATCAACATCGTTTCTGTTCCAATTTTTATCGTCAATCTGACCAAAATAAATGGTGAGTTGAGGCACTTGCTTGGCTTGGGTGATGACCAATATGCGGTCGCCCTTTTCGAGTGTGGTTTGTGCATTGGGTAGTATAACTTTGCCCTCGCGCCATAGGCGAGATACAACAAATTTGCTCTCGTCCATGCCGCTTATCTCGCCTAATGTATGGCCAAATACGGCAGGATTGCAAACAAGGAAAGAAGCAATGAAAGCCTCGTCTTCACGCTCTTTTTCCTCGCTCTTCTCGTGTTGCGAAAGGTAGCCTCTAACCAGCAATAAAGCCAATATAACCCCCACCATGCCAAAGGCATAAGTGACGGCACAACCTAAAGCAGCGCCCGATGTAGGCTGTCCAAGTTGCTTAAGCGTTTGCTGAGCTGCACCTAAGGCAGGAGTGTTGGTAGTGGCTCCACATAGCACACCAAGCATCTCTTCGAGCGGAAGTAGGTGGGTCCATCCCACAATAAGGGCAAACAATGTGCCTATAATTACTACGCCTACGCTGAGCAAATTGAGCGTGGTACCACCCGTGCGGAATGTGCTCATAAAGCCAGGGCCGACCTGCAGTCCCAACGTATAAACAAAAAGCACAAGGCCAAAACTCTCGGCATAGTTGAGCATTTGGCTATCTACTTGCAAACCTACTGCGCCTGCAAGAATACCAAAAAAGAACACGTATGTAACGCCCAAACTGATGCCCCTAAAACGCACCTTGCTTAGGGCTAAACCTAAGGCACAGATGAGACATATAATAATTACAGCTTGTATGGCTGAAGGAGTGTAAATGGTGTTGATTAACCATTCCATGATGATTGATGCTCTAATAGAAATATTAAATAATGCGACCTCATGTATTGCTTATAGACATGATGCCCCTTATAATGTTATTTTTGCGAGCAAAGGTAGTGCTTGATAAGATAAAGGCAAAATAAAAATTAAAAATATTTGGTATGCGTATAACGTCAAAAAACTATACAAACTAACATAAAATAAGGGCTGAAAAAGAAAAAACATAAGTTTTTGCTAACAGAACTTACACTTCAAGCTTTAAATGCAAGATATATGCGCAAAAAGACATAAATAAAATGCGTTAAAACTTTTTGTTTGTAGTAACAAATTAGTACTTTTGCCGTGGTTTAGTGCAACGTTTGCTGCGTTGCTGCTTTACCACCACTTATTTTAAGTAATCCATTTATATTATTAATTAATAAATCATTATGGCAACATTAGATTTAACCAAGTACGGTATTACTGGTGTAACTGAGATCGTACACAACCCTTCTTACGAACAACTTTTCGAGGAAGAAACCAAGGCTGGTCTCGAAGGCTATGAAAAGGGTCAAGTAACTGAACTCGGCGCCGTTAACGTTATGACTGGTATCTACACAGGTCGTTCTCCTAAGGATAAGTTCATCGTAATGGACGAGAACTCAAAGGACACTGTGTGGTGGAACACTCCTGAATATCCTAACGACAACAAACCTGCATCACAAGAGGCATGGGCTGCTGTTAAGGAAATTGCTAAGAAGGAGCTCTCTAACAAGCGTCTCTTCGTTGTCGATGGTTTCTGCGGTGCCAACAAGGAAACTCGTATGGCTGTCCGCTTCATCGTAGAGGTAGCATGGCAAGCACACTTCGTGACTAACATGTTTATCCGTCCTACAGCTGAAGAACTTGAAACTTTCGAACCTAACTTCATCGTATACAACGCATCTAAGGCTAAGGTTACAAACTACAAAGAACTTGGTTTGAACTCAGAAACTGCTGTTGTATTCAACATCACAAGCCGTGAGCAAGTTATCATCAACACTTGGTATGGTGGTGAAATGAAGAAGGGTATGTTCTCAATGATGAACTACTACAATCCTCTTCGTGGCATCGCTTCTATGCACTGCTCTGCTAATACCAACATGGACGAAACTAGCTCAGCTATCTTCTTCGG
>DJEH01000105.1 GCA_002431845.1 Prevotellaceae bacterium UBA5903
ATTAATTTTGAATACCTACTTACAACCTATTGGTGGTGTTTAAAGTCCCAACGCTTTATTGTAAGCGGCTCTGCAAAGTTTTATGTCAATTTGCGAGTCTATTTTATCGCTATGCGCCTGCAACCATGCAGTTTGTGCTTGAAGCAGATCGGTAGTGTTGATAACTCCTTCTTTGAAACCCACTTGTGCGGTACGTAGGTTCTCTTCGGCTTTATCAAGGTTCTTAAGGCTAAGTTGCAGTTTGCGGTTGGCTTCGTTTACTTTAAAAGCCTCTTGTGTTACCTGTAATTCAATTTTTTCCTTAGCCTCGTCGGTCTTGAATTTAGCCATTTGTTGCTCTGCTTGTGCAGCACGTACTTTATATTTAGTTTCGCCCCAGTTCCATACGGGTACTTTCAGCATCACCCCTACAGCCCATGTGCCACGAAAACGTTTTTCAAAACCATTAAACACGTTTGGGTTCGACACCATGTAGCCGCCAGTAAGTGCCAATTGGGGCAGTACGGCAGCCCTTTCTACTTTTGCTTTCTCTCCATAGATGCGTTGTGCTGTGTTGAGTTGAGCAATTTCTGCACGATTATTGAAAGCTGTGTTTACGTCGGCAGTAATATTGGTAGTTTGTGTAGGAAGGTCGTTAGAGTCTTCGTCGGCAAGTCGCGGTGAAGAGTCAAGTGGAATGCCACATAGTTGGCACAACAACATGCGCGACAAGGTGAGTCCATCGTCAATTTTCATAAGAGTCATTTCAGCCTCATTAAGTTTAACGCTCACTGCCAATTCGTTGCTTTTTGTAGCCACACCTTCGTGTATCATTTTTACCACATCAGAGTCGAGATGAGCCAACATATCGCGGTAGTTAGTAGCCAATTTCTTTTTATTGGTTAGCGATATTACTTGCCAGTAAGCCTTGTCTACATTGAGCGTAATGTCAAGTTCGTCGGCATGTAGCTGTTGCTCTGCCAATGCTTTTTGATACTTAGTAATATTTTCGTAGGCTTTAATTTTGCCGCCCATATAGAGCGGTTGTGTAAGCAAAATCATGCCTGCCGTGAGGTTTCTGGTGTCGGTTCTGAAGGCATCAGTAACGCTTTTGCCCAACCCATTACCCATTTGTGCAAACTCTGGCAATTTGCCCGATACTTGTTGTACAAGCGGAGCAAGATCGGGGTATTTCGTAACAAATTCTTGTGCAATGGTACTAAACTGTCCACCATATTGACTGAGCATATTGCTACCCAAGTTGTTAAAACTTGCCTTTTGCTTGTCGCTAAGTAGCGAAATTTCATTGCCCGAGCGCATATAGCCCGCAGTGAGTGATATTTTAGGCAAGTAGTTAGTATGAGCGGCTTTGTTGTCCCAATTTGCCTTTTCTATCTTAGTTTTGCTTTGTGCCAATTCCTTGTTATTGCGCAGAGCCAAGGCTCTACAACTATCAAGCGACAACACCTGTTGTGCCACACTATTATTAAGTTGCCAAGTGGCCAAGGCTATAATGAAGAATAGTCGTTTCATATAAATGTCTTAGGAATACATGATTATAGTTTATTTTGCAAAAATAAAATTTTTATCTATTGTGCTCAAATAGTTGGTATGTGAATGGGAAAAATAGAACAAACAAGCCGTAATTATGATTTTAATTAAGGCTATAAAATTCATGCTTTGACGATATAAAAAAACAGAGAATTTTAACTCTATAATTTACAAGTTAAACTTCTCTGTTTTTTATTTATAATAAAGAGGTACCCAGCAGATTCGAACTGCTGTACACGGTTTTGCAGACCGCTACCTAGCCACTCGGTCAGGGTACCAATATAGTGCATGATAAAACTTCTTTCTGAAAAGTGACATTTACCAAATGCGAGTGCAAAGGTATAATTTTATTTTTTATTTCCCAAGCGAAAAGCCTTCTTTATTTTGCTTTGCATGCTATCTTTGCTAAATGCAAAAAACCGAGGTAAATAGCTAATCTTTAGCATATTTACCTCGGTTAGGTCGGAAAGAGGCGACTCGAACGCCCGACCCCTACGTCCCGAACGTAGTGCGCTACCAACTGCGCTACTTTCCGATTTTGCGTAGTGCAAAGTTATGAACAATTTGGCATACAACCAAATTCATGCGGCCTTTTTATTCTGCTTAATATATAATAGATGACGCTACTGTTTTATTGCATCCCTTAAACATACACTTTGCCACTGCCTATTTCTTTACCATAACATCCACCACTATCTTAGAGTGTTCGGGGTCGTTTGTAATGAGCAAAACACGTCGGCGCCCTTTAAAGTAAGAGGTGTTGGTTGTGATGGTAATCTTCATTTTTTCGGTTTCGCCAGGGTTTATTCTTCGTTTGTTAAGGCTCACACTGATACCCGGATTGTATACTTGCAGAGTGTTGATAATCAGTGGTGTTTTGCCTTTATTTGTTATGGCTATTTGCCCCGACACCTTCTTTTTCTTTCCAAGCGGTGGCAGCGTGATGTGTGTGCTGTCAAGTTCGGCTATAGGGGCAAGTGCCTGTTGTGTAGGAGAGTCAAAGAAGTCGGGCAGAAGTGTTGCCGATACGTTTATCTCGTTCTCCTTGCTTACGCGGTCGCCCATAAAACGGCTTAGGTATATGCTTGTTTGCGTAAGGCCCATATTGTGCAAGTCTTGACTATTAAGTGTGAGCAAGATGCGTCCCACACGTCCTGGACGAATAACGGTGGGGTCGGCATGAGCCGTAAGATACTTGGGCAAGTGCATCAGTTCGGGGCGGAACGAGCGTTTGCTTGTGTTCAGAATGCTGAGTACATAGGTAGGTGTTTCGCCGCGATTAACGTCGTCAAACTCCACATCGTCGGTCGATAGCAAATAGTCGCCTACCTTGTATGGATACTCTTGTGAGTGACCGGCATCGCTGTTCATAGCCACTACGCCCACCATGTTTAGATAGTGAGGTTCGCTATCTAAGTTGGTGTAAACGGCAATAGATTTGCTAAAATGCCCTAACAATTCAGCGTCGTAAGTAGCCTTAATATAGCCACTTCCGCCAGGGCCGATAGGGGTTGTAGTCCACGACACGAGCGTACATCCGCAGTCGGTTCTAACGTTTGTGATGATGAGGTCTTGGGTGGCTTTGTTTGTCACCTTAAAGGTCACTGTACCTGGTTTCTTCCAAAGTATAGTGCCCATTTCTTGTGTGGTATTATCAAATTCCATTTTGGGTTGTGCACTGGCCGTAAGTGCGGTTACAAATGCAAGCACCAATGTGGAGAGTAAGTGTTTCATGTTGAATAATAATTGAAAACTAAACGTTTAGGACCCTATGTGGCCTTTGCACAAATGGTTTGGCACAAGTCCTGAAATGTTTAAATAGATGTTGCAAAGTTAAGAAAAAAATACGAGATGTTGTTGAGTATCAAGATAAGTTACTATCTTCGCATAACGAAGATGCACAAATATGCAGTTAAGTAGGTGTTCAAAATTA
>DJEH01000031.1 GCA_002431845.1 Prevotellaceae bacterium UBA5903
ATATCAATTAATGTAGGACATGATTGTATAAATTAATTTTGAATACCTATTCATTAATGATTATCAATAAGTAACAAGTATATTTTGCAACCATATTATTTATTACAAGAGTCGTTGCTCCGTCGCAACTTATCGCTGATAAAGAGTATAAGCGATAGGGCGGGGGTGGAGTTTATATTAGCTTTTAAGGCTTATGCGTTGTGGAAGACTTTTCCTATTTTCAGAGAATACATTCACCACACAACTGCATCATCGCCCTACGAAGCACTGCTGGCATACAAAGAGTTTGGCACAAAGGCACACACTTATTCGCCTGCTTACGAGGACGACACTTTCGATACCATCCTTGAGTGTTCGAGCCATATAACATTTAATTCGCTTACTCAATTTGAACGCTTCAGCCCAAAGGTTATGGCAATGCCGCAGGGCGAACGCCCAAGTATGGGACTGCGTATAAATCCCGAACATAGCGAAATTGAGACAGAGCTCTACAATCCATGTGCACCTGGTTCTCGTTTCGGTGTTTTAGCATCGCAGTTGCCCGACACTTTACCCCAAGGCATTGATGGATTTCATTGCCATTGTCATTGCGAAAGTTCGGCAGAGGCTTTGCAACATACTTTAGGGTGGATTGAAAAGAAATTTGATAAGTGGTTGCCACAAATAAAATGGTTAAACCTTGGCGGCGGACATTTGGTGACGCGCAAGGATTATAACGTTGATTTGTTGATAGATTTGCTTAAATCGTTTAAACAAAAATATCCTAATCTA
Organism: Prevotellaceae bacterium UBA5903; assembly: GCA_002431845.1. GTDB lineage: Bacteria > Bacteroidota > Bacteroidia > Bacteroidales > Bacteroidaceae > Alloprevotella. The sequence continues at coordinate 772 of DJEH01000031.1, forward strand.
TCAGTTATACTTGAGCCAGGTTCTGCATTTGCATGGCAAACGGGCAATCTTGTATCGCAGGTTGTTGACATTGTAGAAAACCACGGCATAAAAACGGCTATACTAAACGTAAGTTTTACATGCCACATGCCCGACTGCCTTGAAATGCCGTATCATCCTAAGGTGACGGGGGCTGAAACAATTGAAGATGCACGCGAAAAAGGCATTGAAACAGATAGCTGCATTTATCGCTTAGGAGGTAATAGTTGCTTGAGTGGCGACTACATGGGCTATTGGCGTTTTGATAAGCCATTAAAGGTTGGCGACATCGTGACTTTTGAGGACATGATACATTACACCACCGTGAAGACCAACATGTTTAATGGTATACATCATCCTTCGCTAAAGATACAACACCTTGATGGTGAGGTAGAGACGCTTCGCGATTATTCTTACGAGGATTATCGCGACAGAATGGATTAAAGATGTTTCTTTTTAACTACAAATGAACGTGTCTGATAATATATGGTTGCCACTGGGTATGCCCTGCGCTGATGAACTAAAGGCAAATACTTTCATGCTATCTCATTGGCAAGAATGCAATGCCCAAAAACGTGTACTCTTGCTCAACTTGATGCCACAAAAGAAGGTTACAGAACTCGACATCGCTCGCACTTTGCAAGCGTGTGGCATGCCGGTTCAAATATTGCCGATGAAGATAAAAGGACAAGTATACAAAACTACTCCAATGGAACACATGGATGCTTTTTATCTGAATTTTGAGGAATATGAGCCTTACGAGTTCGACCACATGATTATAACAGGTGCTCCACTTGAACAAATCCCCTTTGAACAAGTACGTTATTGGCGCCAATTATGCGACATTATGGATTGGGCTGATAAGCACGTCGGACATACGCTATATATATGCTGGGGAGCGCAGGCTGGACTTTATAAGCACTATGGCATACCTAAATATGGACTTCCAGATAAGATGTTTGGCATTTTTGATCAAAACATTTTAGTGCACAATTCACCTTTGATGCGAGGCATGCAGAATTCTTTTAAGATGCCCAACTCGCGTCATACAGAGGTGCGAGCCACTGATATAAAAAGACTTGCTGGCGATGAACTTGACATTGTGGCGTTGAGCAATGAAAGTGGGGTAGGGGTAGTAGCTACGAAAGATTGTCGCCGCACCTTTATTGTAGGTCATCTTGAGTATGAACCCAATACATTGCACAATGAGTATGTGCGAGATGTTTCAAAAAAATTGCCTATAAAAAAACCTCTCCATTACTATGATGCTAATGGAAAGGTGGTATATTCGTGGAAAAAAGATGCTACACAGTTTTATTATAACTGGTTAGATTTATAAGTAAAAAGAGCTATTTTTAGACGACATTTTATTCATCTGAAAATAGTTCTTTTTTATTGTTTATGTTGAGTTGATTATTCGCTAAAATAAGACTTAGGAAGTTGGCGACAATTGTATCCAGAAGCCATTATTTCGCCATAAGCACCAGCTGAAAGAAAGGCTATAAAATCGCCTCTATGAGTTACAGGTAATACCTCGTCGGTGCTGAACACATCGCTACTCTCGCAGATAGGACCCACAACATCGTAAGTTGATGTAGGCGTTTCGGCACTGGCTGAAATGTTTTCTGTAAAATGATGAGAGCCGTACATGGCAGGACGTATCAGTTCGGTAAAACCTGCATCAACAATAACAAACTTCTTGCAGTGCCCCTCTTTTACGTAAAGAGTACGGGCAATGAGCGAACCACACTGCCCCACAACGCTACGTCCTAATTCAAAGTGTAATTGTTGGCCAGGACGAAGTTCAAGATTGCTTGCAAACGTAGCAAAATATTCCTTAAAGTTAGGAATAGGATTGGCATTAGGATTTTCATAGTCTATACCTAATCCACCTCCTACGTTGATATTTTTAGTTTGTATACCTTCGCTCTCAAGCACATCTTGCAACTCGTTTATGCGATGACATAAAGTTGCATATACAGAAAGGTCGAGTATCTGACTACCAATGTGGAAATGCAACCCTGTGTATTCAACAGCGTCTAACTCGTTGGCACGACGTATGGCAGCAACCATATCTTCCATAGCAATGCCAAACTTATTCTCGTTCAAGCCTGTTGTTATTTTGGCATGAGTGTGCGCATCAACATTGGGATTGATACGGAATGCAACATGTGCTTTCTTACCCATAGCACGAGCCAAGTCGTTGATAACTTCAAGTTCGGGAAGGCTCTCTACATTGAAACTGTGTATCTCTTCGTTCAGTGCAGTACGGATTTCTTTGTCACTCTTACCAACACCTGCATAAACAATTTTGTTGGCAGCAAAGCCCGCAGCACGCGACACTTCAATCTCTCCACCTGATACGCAGTCGGCTCCCAAGCCTGCCTCTGCTATTGTTTCAAGTATGCGTGGATTAGCATTTGCTTTTACGGCATAATGCACATGAAAATTAGGGCGATTGCCTATTTCTGTTTGTATAGCCTTAAGCGTTTCGCGCAGAATGCTTAAGTCGTAATAGTAGAATGGAGTGTCAAGTCCAGCAAATCTTGTGATAGGAAAATTCATTCGTTTAATTTAGTGTAAAAAAAATGCCATATCAATTAGATGCTGAACATGTGCAAAGTACAGCATCTAATTGATAATGGCCTCTTATTTGTTAGTTTTGTTGTTAAATAGTTTCTCGCTTAGCGCACAAAGAGCCGCCTTTTTGTCGCTTTCGCGTACCAAGAACGAAATGTTATGGTTGCTACCACCATACGAAATCATGCGAACAGGAATTTGCGACATTGCCTCTGTAACAAGGGTTTCAAAGCCTACATTGCCCCAACGAAGGTCGCCTACAACACAGATAATACACATGTTTTCGTCAATGCTGACAGTGCCAAACTTCTTTAGCTCTTCTACGATGTTAGCCAAGTGTGCATTGTTGTCGATGGTAAGCGTAACACCTACTTCGCTTGTTGTAACCATGTCGATGGGGGTGTGATTAACCTCAAATGTCTCAAACAACTTATGTAAGAAGCCCGTGGCTAAAAGCATACGTGACGAAACAATCTTGATGGCCGTGATATTATCTTTTGCTGCAACAGCCTTAATAGTTCCGCTCTGCATTTGGTCGTTAATAATTGTTCCAGGTGCAGAAGGGTCCATTGTGTTGAGCAATCTTACAGGTACGCCCGCATAGTGAGCAGGCTGAATGCAAGTAGGATGCAAGATTTTTGCACCAAAGTATGCAAGTTCGGCAGCTTCTTCAAAGTTGAGTTGTCGTACAGGGGTAGTGTTGGGAACAAAACGAGGGTCGTTGTTGTGCATACCATCAATATCTGTCCAAATTTGAATTTCATCTGCACGCAACACAGCGCCAATAAGACATGCTGTATAGTCCGAACCACCACGTTGTAAGTTGTCTACATTACCCTCTGCATTTCTGCAAATAAATCCTTGGGTAATATATAAATCGTAATTAGGATTCTTTTTCAGAATAGCATTCAGATGCTCCTTGATATACTCCATGTCTGGCTCGCCATTGACATCTGTACGCATATATTCCAAGGCTGGAATAAGCATCACCTTAACGCCATTTTCTTTCAGATAATTAGTCACCATGTTGGTGCTCATTATCTCACCTTGAGCAAGAATTTCCTTTTCGAGCGTGTCTGAGTACTCCTTGCTTGTCATGTTGTGAAGATGCATAAAGATGTCTACCAACAAACTGCTCGTATTCTTTACGTTCTCTTCTTTTGCATATAGTTCTTCTACGTGATTGCGGTAGATTGTGCGTAGCTTATTTATAACGTTGCTTGCTGCTTCAGCATTATGCTTCTTAATATAATCTGCAATCTCAACAAGTGAATTAGTGGTTCCAGACATTGCTGAAAGAACAACAATCTTTTGTTCACCATCATTAATGAGCTTGCAAACGTCTTTCATTCTTTGTGGCGATCCTACAGATGTTCCGCCAAACTT
>DJEH01000021.1:0-4129 GCA_002431845.1 Prevotellaceae bacterium UBA5903
GCCCATGATACGCGCGTATCACGGCCGTGATACGCCAACTGAATATGTGTGCTTAAGCAGAAGAGCCTGCATCCAGTTGTTGGATGTAGGCTCTTCTTGTGTAATTATCAAATGTGGGGTGGAGGAGTATGCACATAATATGTTTCAAAGCATATAGCTTATCCACTTAGTGTGTGGCATCATGCCATGCCTTTTTTTTATAGTCTTGTTAGGGTGGCAATTCATTAAATGCTTGGTGGTGTAGATGGCAAAAATAAGAAAAAAGCACACCGAACTCAAACAAATGGTCGTTTGCTTGCTTAATTGAACAAAGTTTACTTATCTTTGTATTACAAGATTGGTTCTACCTCAGCATTTTAAAACAAGTTTTATTGCATTGGGGTTGCACTATCTTGACAAAGAAAAAAACAGAGATTTTTTATATATGAGAAATGCAATGTACCCAGCAGTGCTTACACTGTTGCTCGGAGGGATGATAACAGCTTGTGGCGGAAACAAAAGTAATGCCGACCAAGCACAACAAGATAGCATAACTGCTGCACAACAAGGCAATACACCCTATGCCGATGCCTCGCAAACCAACCAATATGAGGCAAAACTTGGTGGCAATACCTACAAAATAAGTATTAGCCGAACAGCCGACAAAACCTTGCCCGTTGTAACAGATGAGCAAGGAAATAAGTTTTACGACAACCGCGTGAATGTAACTATCACTTGCAATGGTAACGAATTTTTTAGCAAGTCGTATACAAAAGAGTCGTTTAGCGACTTCTTGGTGTCGAAAAACGATAAATTGGGCACTGTGCTCCTTGGCATGGCTTATGATAGCGAAAAGAGCAACAACAAAGTTATACACCTTGGCGCACAAGTGGGGCAAGTAGGCATAGAAGAAGGACCTGCCTTTAGCATCGAAATTCCACTTGATGGTAGTGCATCGAGCATTGTTCGCGACAATAACCAAGACACTACTGGCGACGACGGACTAAGTGATTAAACGCAAAGAAACAAACCATTATTAATAAATTATTCAACACCATGAAAGATTTAAAAGGAACAAAAACAGAGCAGAACCTTGCTGCTGCATTTGCGGGCGAATCGCAAGCCCACACCAAATATCAGTATTACGCATCAAAGGCTAAAAAAGATGGTTATGTGCAAATGGCCAACATCTTTGAAGAGACCTCGCGCAACGAAAAAGAGCATGCAAAACTATGGTTTAAATATTTGCACGGAGGCGCTGTGCCCACTACAACTGACAACCTAAAGGATGCTGCCGAAGGCGAAAACTACGAGTGGACCGACATGTATGCCACCTTTGCTAAAGAGGCACGCGAAGAGGGATTTGACGAGATTGCAGCTAAGTTTGAAATGGTTGGAGCCATTGAAAAAGCACACGAAGAACGCTATCGCCGATTGCTCAAAAACATTGAAGAGGGCATTGTTTTCTCGCGCGATGGCGACCGCATTTGGCAATGTTCAAATTGTGGACACATTGTTATTGGTCCCAAAGCCCCCGAGGTATGCCCCGTATGTGCACATCCACAGAGCTACTTTGAACTCCGTGCCGAAAACTATTAACACATAGCTTTTATTTGTGAACAAAAAAAGAGCAAACTGCATCTGATTGACGATGTAGCTTGCTCTTTTTTTGGCCGACTTACTTGAAAAATTACTCATCTTTCTTAATCATGCGCATGATGCCCGAACGGTAAAACGCTTGGCAAAACCACATAAAAAAAAGTAAGCGCCAGCCCCAATTGAGCGTAAAAGGCAGCAAAGCAAGTAGAATGCTTATCTGAGCATACAAGGTGTAAACCGCTTGACGAGGACTAAACTCCTTTTCAAAAAGAAAGGTGTATAACTTGCTCAATGCAACCATAAATGCCGTTTGCGAAAGGTAAGCGGTGAGTGACGAAACCAATGTGATGAGACTAAATAGCTGCGGCGAAGCATTGTTTTTATTAAGGGCTAAATCGTTCTTCTGCATAGCTTTGTTCTGTATTTAAAAGGGTTCTTTAATGATGATAATATTGTAATATAGCGAGATGAGGGGGGCACTTCGCTCTGTTTACGATGCAAAGGAAAGAATTAATTGTGACAAAGCGCGTCGCTCTTAAAAATATAGTGTTAAAAGATGGTGTAGGGGCTACTTTTATTTTTAGGTCAATGCTTAAATAAATAATAGAATGCTTACACACATTATCATTCATTGCAGTAACTTTGCATTTAAAAACTCGGATAAACAACAATAACATTATCATACATATTATATATAGTATACATGAACGACCCTAAACACATCCATATTGCCGACTACGATTATCCATTGCCCGATGAGCGTATAGCAAAGTATCCAAAAGAGGTAAGAGACGAATCGAAACTCTTGCTCTACAAGCATGGCGAAATAGCTGAAGACACCTTTTATAACCTGCCTAATTACATCAATAAGGGCGAACTGATGGTGTTTAATAACACCAAAGTGATACAAGCTCGCTTGCATTTTCATAAGCAAACTGGTGCCTTGATTGAGGTGTTCTGCCTTGAACCGCACACACCACACGACTATCAGCTAAACTTTTCTACCACACGCCGCGTAGCATGGACTTGTCTTATTGGCAACTTGAAAAAGTGGAAGGAAGGACGCCTTGAACGCCCTATACGCGTGGGCAACAAAGACATTGTGCTTACTGCCGAAAGAGTGGGAGTGAGCGGAACTGGCTACGAGGTGGTGTTTGATTGGGGCGACGACGATATAGCCTTCTCTGAGGTGCTCGAGGCTATTGGCGAACTGCCCATACCGCCATATCTTAATCGTAAAACCGAAGAGAGCGACCTTAAAACCTATCAAACCGTTTACAGCAAAATAAAAGGGTCGGTGGCTGCACCAACAGCAGGCTTGCACTTTACCGAAAGGGTGCTCAAAGCACTCGACGAAAAAGGTGTGGAGCGCAACGAAATTACCCTACACGTGGGTGCCGGAACGTTTAAACCCGTAAAGAGCGAGGAGATAGGCGGACACCCCATGCACTCTGAGTGGATAGCGGTGAAGCGCGAAAGCATCGAACGCCTATTGGCGCATGGAGGCAAATGTGTGGCTGTAGGCACAACTTCGGTGCGCACGTTGGAGAGCCTCTACTACGTGGGCGTGATGATACATCGCAACCCACAAGCACATGCCGACGACCTGCATGTGCCGCAATGGATGCCTTATGAATATGCTGCATCGCCCGAGACTAAACTTTCTACCACCGAGGCATTGCAAGCCATCATCGATTGGATGGACCGCGAAAAACTGCCAGTGTTGCACACCGCCACACAAATTATTATAGCTCCTGGCTACGACTATCATGTGGTTAAAGCCATTGTTACCAACTTCCACCAGCCTAAGAGCACGCTGTTGCTACTCGTTTCGGCACTTATTGGCAACGATTGGCACCGCGTTTATGACTATGCGCTGAACCACGATTTTCGCTTTTTGAGCTATGGCGACAGTTCGTTACTCATACCTTGATACATCTACAAACCCAAGTGAAATGAAAGCAGATAACAACGCTGAATGGTTGCCCATTGTAGACGAACAAGGCAACGTCAAGGCCAAGGCCACACGGGGAGAGTGTCACAATGGAAAAACGAATTTACTACACCCCGTGGTGCATCTGCACGTGTTTAACATGCAGGGCGAGGTGCTGCTACAACACCGTCCGACATGGAAAACCATTCAACCCAATAAATGGGACACAGCCGTAGGTGGTCATGTAGACTATGGCGAGACCATAGAGCAAGCATTGCGCCGAGAGGTGGGCGAGGAGATAGGTATAACCGATTTTAAAGCATATTTTCTTTGTAGCTATGTTCATCAGTCGGATGTTGAGCGCGAACTAGTATACGTGTATACCACTCGTACCGACAAACTGCCCGAATGCTCTGACGAGGTAGATGATTTACGCTTTTTCTCGGATGAAGAACTGAATGCTCGAATGGGCACATCATTCTTTACTCCCAACTTCGAAGAGGAATGGAAAATGCTTCACCAGAGGCATTTGCTACAATAAGTAGGTGTTCAAAATTATTTATATAAATGGATTTTTATTTTCACATTTGAAGCACTTTCTGTGGCGCATCTTAAATG